>CAMCSA010000029.1 GCA_945877405.1 uncultured Erysipelotrichaceae bacterium
ATCCAGAAGAAAAATCAGGCTATGATTCCTGATTTTCTTTCATGCGTAATTACTAGGTTCGCCTCCTAATAATTGTGATGGTCCACACTTTTATGATATAATTCTAGCGATGTCCCAGTAACTCAGCTGGATAGAGTACCGCCCTCCTAAGGCGGAAGTCATGGGTTCGAACCCCTTCTGGGACGCCATTTCAACTTAAATAACGGCATTTTTGATACTTTTAGCCTATAAAAGTACGCGATGAGCTAAAAATATTCATCGCTTTTCTTTTTTAAAGAAACATCCGAGCATTTCTCATTGATCCGAAATATTTCACGTATTTTCTTCTAATATATTAGCAGCCCTTGCTAAGAGGACCGGTGATTTGAATCTTCAATTCACAATAAATTGCAGATACAAATCAAATAAACCAGGCAACACTCCTTTTACATATCCACTACTTGCTGGTGGAATGTGAAAGGAGTTTTTTATTATGTCCAAATGCAAAGTAATTGCAGTCGCAAACCAGAAAGGTGGTGTTGGCAAGACCACTACAACAGCAAATGTTGCGATCGGGCTTGCACGTAACGGGCAGGAAGTACTGGTTGTCGATTTCGACCCACAGGGTGATCTCACTGCAAGCCTTGGCTGGAAAAACAACGATGCACTTGAAAACACTGTATCAACGATGCTGGATGACTACATCAACGACAAAGAGATCCACTACCCCTCTTTGATTCTGACTCACAGTGAAGATGTTGATGTCATTCCCGCAAACATTGAACTTGCAGATTTTGAAATGCGTCTTGTTTCTGTCATTAACAGGGAGCACGTACTTCGCAGCTGCCTGGAACCACTTCGGAATCGGTATGACTACATTCTGATCGACTGTACCCTTCTTTAGGCATGCTGACTGTCAATGCTCTATCTGCAGCAGATCAGGTACTGATCCCTGTACAGGCACAATACCTGCCAGCAAAAGGCATGATCAAGCTGTTACAGACAATCAGTAAGGTACAGCGCAAGATCAACAGCAGTCTTTCAATTGCAGGTGTCGCGATCACATTGGCAGACATGAAGACAAATCTTGCCAAAAGTACAATAGAGACGATCAGAGACAGTTTCGGTAGAAACATCAGGGTATTCGATACTGTTATCCCTGTTGCTACAAAAGCTGGTGAAGCCTCTATTGCCGGCAAGAGTATTTACTCGTATGCCGCAGATTCCAAGGTTGCCAGTGCATATGCATCGCTTACTGATGAGTTTATTGAATCTGGCAAGCTAAGACAGCGAAATGATTTTGAAAGATAGAAAGAAGGTAGAAAATGAACAAGTCAAATTATGTGCTGTTTACCCTTTCTGTACCACAGATAGGGACCAAATGGTACGACTATATCAACTGCATCGCATTTAGTGGTAATGCTGATATTATCGCAAGGAGTCCTTCAAAAGCACTTTCTATCATATTGAAGGAAGAATCAACGGCAAATTCAGACAGTTTGGATGCTGTACTATTTGTAGATACCGCGCCGATCCAAAGGATTCCTATGATATATCTGTTCTAGCTTGGATCGGCTTATTCACATGCAATATTTCTTTATCGCCCTAATGATTTGTTCATTCACTTAAGTATTACTAAATTTTAAACAAATACTGGGAAGACAGTCTCAGTCACCTCACGATTTCCTATGAACCGTTTTCATGAAAATCGTCATTCAAACATTTTTCCCTCTTTCATGAATACCGGAATATTAACATGCTTAATTCCGTTTCTTCTTTGAATCATATCGTTTCTTGTAAGCAAATATTTGGGATACCCATCTTTTATGTTTTCTAATGGAGCATACTCTCTGTCTTCTGTTTTCTTGCTGTTCATAATTGTCATTGCTACCTGAATATATGCATATTGGTTATATTTGCTTCTGACAATGAAATCACATTCCAGATTTCCGATTCTGCCAATGCTGACAGCGTAATTATTGGAACGTGCATATTGATATACTATGTTCTCAAGAACAGGTCCATAATTAATCCGTTGATCAACATTATTCATAAAGTAAAAAGAAAGATCTGTAATATAGTACTTCTGTTCGCCAATTATGGATCTTCGTGATTTTAAATCAAATCTTTTGCATTCGTATAGAATTTTCGCATCAACAAGAATATGAATGTATCTTGCTAATGTCTCTCTCTTTATGATAATGCCAGTTTTCTTCAACTCTTCTAACAAATTACTAATGCTGGTAGTAGCTCCAAAATTATTAATAATATATGTCTGTACTTTAAGAAAAGCTTCTTTATTACGTATCTTTACTCTTTTGGAAATATCTTTCTCAAATATTTCGTTTATTACACTTTGAACATAACGATACTTATCATTTATATCATCATATTCCAACGCTTTAGGGAATCCGCCTTCAATAATGTACTTATCGAGTTCCGTGGTAAGATCAGAACTTATCGTCTTACCATAGAATTCTTTCATTTTTAAATACTCTTCAAAGCTTAGTGTAAAGACTTCAAATTCAACATATCTTCCAGTAAGAACAGTAGCCAGTTCCCCGCTTAGCAAATATGAATTTGATCCAGTAATGAATATCGAATATTCTTCTTCAAGTCTATAAGCTTCAAGTACATCCTCAAAACCATTTACGTTTTGAATTTCATCAATAAACAAGTTGTAATTGTGCATAAAACCGATCAATGTCACACATAACAACAGATACGAAAACGCTCCAGAGTACTCCAGGTACACTACCTGATTGCTCCGAGCGTTATCACTTTTTCTCAGTTTGTCAACTTGCCTGATTTACTGGCATTGCTTTTCATAAGAAGTATCTTTTTTCAGATCATGGTTAAAAACAGTTCGCATGCAATAAGGAAGGAAGTGGCAGCTATGACAGTATAGCTGCTGACCCTGATTCTTTCAGCCATCTTTCTGCATCCTTCCATAAATAATCCAATCATTACAGATTCCGCAATGACCTGTAAGATCAGTATCATCCAGCATGGTATTATTCCATAAGTGGCAGATAATCCCTGTATACCGAAAATTCTGATCATTCTGACATATAAGGGAATAAACACAGCCGTCCAAAGGCACATGGCGTGGATTATCATATTTTTTCTCTGTAATCTTCGAATCAGCGCTGCACTGCACGTGCTTTTCTGCAGAATGATCATTCCTGTTTCCAGATCCTTACCATATGTCATAGACATGGTAAAGCACAGTCCGGCTAAAACAAGCAGAACAGCTTCAGCAACTGTTCGAAGACCCTGTCTTCCACTGATCCATTCCAGAAGAAGTGTGTCCTTAAAAACACTATCCTGTTCAAGCAGATCATACTGTTGTTTTGCCTTGAAAAAACCAAGTCTTTGTTCTTCTGTGATATCTTTTGAACTGAGCACAAACTGTTCCTGCTGTATCAGATACATGTCTTTTTCTTCTGTTTTAACACCTGACAGCTGCTGTGCATACTGCTGATAATGCAGATCAACCAAGGATTTTGAAAGATGCAGTTTCGGCATCCATATTACGACCGCCACAATAACCGCAATCAGACATAACAGTCCTTTATGAATGATCCAGTACTGTACTGCAATGTTACCTGCAATTGAAGTGCTCATTCTGGAAGAGCGAGTAAATGAACTGTATGTTTTTCTGTTCAGTCGCGCATGTTTTACAAAGCGTGGAAGCAGAAAGGAAATTAGAACAGTTATCAATGATAGAACGATGATGATCAGAGTTCTGTTAACAGGTATGGAAAAAACATTCAGATCAATATATGAGCGCATCCATTCATTCACACCAATGATTCGAAAAGGATTCAATGAAGAAAGCCAGAGTGATGTGCTGTTAACACCTGTCACAGTAAAAGCTGAAAGCATTATTGCCAATACTGCGCATGCAGGCAATGGCGGATTGCATTGTACCAGTATCATGAAAAAGCCAGTCATACCGCATACTGTAAGCAGACGGACAACAAACACAAGCATCATCCAAGTACCTATGGAAAAATGGTATGGCACAAGCCACATCTGGTAAACGCTCTGTATCGGATCAGAAAGATTTCCTGCTCCATTGCAAAGGCTGATGAAGAGATGTGTCATTTCAACAACAGAAAACACAGCAGCAACACTGATATATACTGCACCACATTGAGTGAGCATCAGTCGTTTTCCTCCTCGCAAAGTCGGATTGATCAGATTGATGGAGGGCTGTGAATGATCGTATGATAACAGAATCATGCAGCTGCATATACCTGTAATCAAAGCGACAATAACAGAATAACGTGAAGAAAGGAAAGCTTCAGCACTTCCATGAAAGGATAAAGGAACTGTGAGAGTCTGCATGTTACGATAGCGTATCTGTGCCTTTTCCATGGAAGTAATCAGAAATTTTTCCTGAGACAGGCCAAGTGAAAGTTTCAGACTGTTTTCCTGAAGCAGAGCAGATATGCTCTGCTGGTAGTCCCTTTGTTGAAGCATGCGGGAAACTGTTTCTTTTTCTTCTGCCTCCAACACAGGCATATTTTCATGGGATGACAAAAAACCCTGAGGATCCTTGTAGTATTCCTGGATGATACGCAGATCATTGCCTGATTCTGATGTGTAAAGAGTGGAACAATACATTCCGGTTGTCAGAAGAATCAATGCTGCTGTACAGAGAATCATCCATCTGTTATGTAACAGTTTCAGTATTTCAAAACGCATGGACAGACTCTCCAAAAGAATACATATATACATCTTCCAATGAAGGTACAGCTTCTTTGTAAGGATATGATGGTGGGATTTCACGGATGATCCTTGCTCTGATGCCATTCATATCACGGACATATCCTGTGACTGTCTTCTGCGTATCTTCTTCAAACAGATCAATCATATCTTCACTCAGATGAATATCAAACACTTTTCCTGTGATTTTCCGGCAGAGACTGTTGAGGCTGCCAGAAAGGATCACATTTCCTTTTTTCAGAAAAATGATTTCCTTTGCGATGAATTCTATATCCGAAACGACATGAGTGGAAATCAGAACAATACGATCCTTGCTCAGACGTCCTATCATCTGTGATACGACATTTCTCTGCTTTGGATCCATACCGGCTGTCGGTTCATCAAGTATCAGTACAGAAGGATTGTTTAACAGCGCCTGTGCGAGAAGAAGTCTTTGTTTCATACCGCCGGAATAAGTTCCGATTCGATGAGATCTTACATCGTACAGTTCGACCTGTTTCAGCAGTTCAATGATCTGCATTTCTGCGTTTTTTCTGTTCATATGTTTTAATGATGCCATGTAGAACATGAATTCTTCAGCAGAGAAATCCGGATAAAAAGACTGAATCTGCGGCATGTAACCGAGGGAATGATAAAAGGAGCGACTGTCTGCAGTCACTTCCTTTCCACAAAAGAAAATCTTTCCTTCACATGCCTGCTGGTTCCCGGTAATCAGATTCATTAATGTACTTTTTCCAGAGCCATTTGGACCGCATAGGCCATAGACACCTGGTGTCATTATCAGATTGACATGATTCAATACAGATATATCTCCATACTTTTTTGTCAGATTTACCAGTTTAAGCTCCATGTCGTTCACCTAACCAATTACGTGATCAATTCTGCTTTCCAATAGATCCTGTTCACTGATCCATACGTCTTTTAAGTGACCATTTCCATTAGAAATAGAACCAATCTGCCCGTGCTCTGTCGAGTAAGAATAGCTCATTACCATGATCCCTGCTTCATCCAGCAGGGAAGGATACTGCTCTTTCAGGGTTCCATCTGCGCTGATCATGGATAAATGTGTTCCTGTATCATCTTTTTCTATCAGTCTGATATTTCGGCCAAAAAACCAAGCTCTTGAAATTGTTCCATCAGATGTATATACAGCCTGATCATCCATATTCTCCAGATTCAGTATATGTATCTTTTGCCCATTGATATATACAAGGTTTTCATGATCTATCAGCTGATGGCTGTCAGAAAAACACCGGAATCCATTGTCTGTATCTGTGATGTATACAGATTCTTCAGATTGAAGATCATATATGAGCAGCGTATCGTTGCGTGATAACTGTCCGTTAACAGACGCATTCATTTCGGTTTTCAGAATAACCGCTTTGTTCTGATACACACCAAACAGGCTGATATCCCCATCATTTTCAAGGATGATCTGGTGAGAGCCGTCCTTGAGATCAATCACATCATAATATCCGGTGCTCATCTGCTTTCCGGTTTCCAGGTCGTATTCCTGTCGGTTGATATTCACATACAGCTTCCCATATGAGGCACTCATTCCTGTAATTCTCTCTGATACTGAGCCATCATCTCTCATTTCATACTCTGCAATGATTTTTCTATTATTGCTGGAAGGGTCATGACAGATCAGTTCATAAGCATTGGATGAGTTGATACGATCGTAATACCAGTATCCTCGATATGATAAAAACAGATCTGCATTACCTATATAGCAGTTACAGGAAAGATCATTATGCAGGCATCCTGTGTTGAAACAGTAATACATAAATGTATCTGATATGGAAGGATCACAATACTGAACAGATGTTCCGATCTTCCAGAAGGCATCTTTCTGCCCGGTAGGCATCAGGCCTGAAAAAGACACAAATGAAGCAGAGATGTTTTCTCCATCCCAAAGGGATGATTCTGATGCTTTAAATAATGATGATGTATCCTGGTTCTGATGCTCAATGATCTGACTGTCAGTCCTATCAGTAACAGAAACGTTATGTGTTGATGAAAAACAACCGCTCAGCAGAAGCACTGCAGAGAGAGTTATTTTCTTCTTCATATAGCCTCCTTTCGTTCAAGGGGTCACCTTTCTAAATTTGCAAATTAAACACATTAAATCGTAAAAAAGCAATTCCATCAAGCCTGAAATCTCTGTTGATTTCCAGGGAAACCAGGTAAGTACTTATCTTAAAAAAAAGTATATGCCTACGCAATATGAATTACAAGTCTGAACACTATAAGAAAGAAAATGTTTCCTAAATCCGCTTATAGCAAACCAAGGACGAGGAAACCCACGGTTTTAACTGTGTGGATGGCATCCATATTTCTTTTTGTGAGTGACCATCTGACACATTAGGCTGTGAAAGAGGCCATTGCCAGATCCAATGACTGAATGATTGCTTTTCTAGGCATTGGAGATGATGAACTAAGATACTTAGCAACCTTGTTCAGCGTATTTCTTCCAGTCTTCCTGTGATTGAACCAGTGAATCTTTCTTAGGTTTGTAACGTGTCATAATCAATATCTCCTTTGACAGAGATATTGTAGATTGATGAGTCTGAAGTATCTGTACAGGATCGGGTACGATGAGTGATTTTCTTAGATATGTATCAAATGGTCACTCACATTTTCTTTTGTTTAGTATAAAAGTCACTTCGTGACTAATATATTGTAAATGGCAGATGTGTTAGTATCTGCTTTTCGTTATGTTGAATAATTTGTGTATGACGATTGATTGCCACCTTTACTCTGATTACCCATATAAAGGTGCTTATACCTGTGATCAGCCTAACTATGATGTTAACAAGCCTCGCTTAAAGCAACTGTTCTGGGAGAACTATGAATATGTTACAAAGTGCATTGGCAACTTCACCAAAGGCAATACAGTTAATAAAATCAGTAAATGGTTTATTGTCTCTTATACAAGCTAAACTAAATCGGACAAAAGAATTGCCTTTACTATTTTTAGATAGTTCAATATCTCTTGTCAGTGTTCCAATTAAATGGACGGAATTATTTTTCATGTTCTTCTCCTAACGACAGTCTCTGTCTTTATGTTTTACTTTTTGTTCTGAAATGATTTCATTGGTTAGATTGTCATAAGCCTTGGCAGCTTTTGAATCCTTTGCGTAGGCATAGATACTGACTCCAGCTATGGTTGCTTCGCTGGCTTTTGTAGCTTTTGGAATAATCGTATCAAAGACTCGAATGTTTTTACCAAAGCTTTCCTGAATGGTTTCTATTGTACTTTTGGCTACTGTAGTATTCATATCTACAAGCGCCATAACAATACCAGCTACTTTTAAATTGGTGTTGGTCTTACGCTGCACTTTACTTTCAGTCTGAAGAAGTTGAGTCATTCCTTTTGCAGGAAGAAATTGTACCTGTACTGGAATCAGTACTTCATCCGCTGCGGATAGTGCATTAATGGTAAGCATTCCTAAAGAAGGCGGACAATCAATTAAGATAAAATCATAGTCATCACGTAGTGGCTCAATACAACTGCTTAATGTCTGTTCACGATTGATTACACTGACTAAACGAATATCCATATCAGCAAGTTCAATGCTTGCAGGGATCACATCTACATCTTCTTTATGTTTTAAAATTAAAGAAGAATAGTCTATTTCCTTATCATTAATATAAGCATCCAGAAGATTTGAAACACTGCAATCTAAAGCATCATTAGATTTCCAACCAAGGGAAGTGGTTAATTCACCCTGAGGATCAAAATCAACAATCAGGACTTTATAGCCATAGCGTTCCAATCCAATCGCAACATTCGTTGTAGTTGTAGTTTTACCAACACCACCTTTTTGATTGGTGACGGCAATCACTTTACATTTACGCATAAAAAACTCCTTTCTACATATCCAGTGTTTGACTGGTATGTAAAAAGGAGAACACGATTTTATTTAGAATAGTATTTTTGATTTTTACTTTTAGGCTTGTCCGGAATTGTTAGTGTTAGTTTTCCTGCATCAACTAAAGGTTGGATATATTCTCTTGTAACAAAAGCAAGTGTTTTAATATCTAAATGTTCAGCAATTTCTTTTCTTGATTTTGGCGTTTTACAAAAAGAAACTAAATCATTGCTTTTGTCAGTGTCCTTGGCTTGAGTATTTTGTTTGTTGTATAACGTAACAATAAATTCGTTTCGCTTATTTTCAAATACAGGTTCAGGTAAACCATATTCTTTCATTTCTCTACGAATTGTTGGAATTCCAGAATATCTGTTTTCTGTTTTCAATAAGAATTCAGACATAGTCGCAAGTGCAGGATTTCTAAGATCTGGTCTAGCTTTACCTAGATCATTTACGGTCATTCTTCCATATAGACTTCCAGGACTGTGAATTTCTAAACGGTCGGTGAAGAAACAAATTTGAATGGGCGTCCCCTCTGTATAAATACTATAATCGCGATGAATTAATGCATTTAGAATCGTTTCTCTTATGGCATTCATTGGATATTCCACTCGATCTTCTCTTTTTCCGCTATTTGGGTTAATGATGGTTTGGACTTTCATGTTTCTTTTACAAAAAGCTATAGCTTCATCTAACATTTCGGATAAAGTTCCTTCAATTCTTTTGTTATCCAGGAAGCGAATTCCATTTTCTGTAATATCACCAATTAATTCACCAGGAACAACAATTGCGGTTATTGCTAATTGGGGAAGCAATCCTTGTGGATAAATTCCAAAGTTTAAAACAGAAGCCAATGTAGGAATAGTATTGCGTGTAATGGATAATAATTCATAGATTTGATCTTCAGATAATTTTGAAAAACCAGGACGATTTATCTTCATTTGTAGAATAAAATTATTAATATCAGTTTCTCTTAATAAAGACAAAGTAGCACGTTCAATTGGTCTTTCATCGTCATGAACATGGGCTTTAAAAGATTCAAAATTATAAATTTCATAGTCTGTCATTGGCAAATCTGCATCACCAACACGGACATAAGATCCTTTTACTTTTCCTGCTCCTGCATAATAACAAGGACGATTTGTTATATCGACAGCAGGAATTTCTGCACTGCAGATATTAGCTCCTTCATATTCGGTAATGGTGAAAATAGCGCGAACTTGAGGAACCATTTGATTACATTGTTCCGTTACTTTCTTCTGAAGATCTTGTAAATCGTATACACCTACAGGTTTAAAATCTTGTGCTTCATCAAGTCCAAATACAATTATTCCACCACCATCTTGATTGGAAAAGCTTGAAAGAGTGTCATATAAGCGCTTTGGCGTTCCACCATGAGAAGCTTTTACCTCAACTGTTTGAGATTCAGCTTTTGTTTTAATAATTTGTTTAATTAAATCATCTAATTCAACACTTAACATATTTTCTCCTTTCCACTTTACTAAGTTAATTAAATTATAATAATTTAATTAATTAAATTCAATTAAATTAATAATACATTTCACTAAAATTGAAATAAATGAAGTAATTCACTAAAAACGATACTTACTTCACTTAATTTTTGATAACTTACATTTTTAAGAAATTCATTACTAGTTTAACCATAGTTTCTTTTTCTTCAGGTCTGGATTCTGCAATCATTAAAGTAATGGCAACAAGTGCACTGTCTGAAATAATTTGCTTTCCATCGATAATGAGATGTTTGTTCTTGTTTAAAAATTCTAAGCATATGGATGCACCTATGCGTTTACAGCCATCTACAAACAGATGATCTTTGATTAAGAAGTAAAGACGGTTTGCAGCCTTTTCTTCTGAAATAAGAAGGATAGTAAGTAATAATTTATAGTCGCTCACAAATACCTGATTAAATATCCAAATTCTTCTGTTAATTTTCCTTCTTGAAGTCCTCTGAAAAGATTTCAATCTGTAATTGTGCACAAAACCGATCAATGTCGTGCAAATCAACAGTTCACACGATCTCCTATACATGATCATAACAGAAGAAACATAAGAAAAGGTGCAATCTCTTTCGAAATTACACCATAGAGATATTGAAAGGATTGACCATAAGGATTTGGTATCCAGGGGTCAGACTTTTACATATTCGCCATTTCTATTATTATCTGTTGAGATTGCGGGCAATGGTTTTTTTAACCTCTTCCATGACAATCGGTTTGGAAAGATGTCCATTCATCCCTGCATCCAAAGATGCCTGCACATCTTCTGCAAAGGCATTGGCGGTCATCGCAATAATCGGAATCGTCAATGCATCCTCACGATCACGCATTCCACGGATTGTCTTTGTAGCCTCATAACCATTCATTTTCGGCATCATAACATCCATCAGAATCATATTGAATGTACCAGGAGCATTTCCCGCAAAGATATCGACCGCCTGTTGTCCATCAACAGCTCTTTCCACCTGAATTCCAAGCTCTTCCAGCTGTACTGTCGCAATTTCCGCATTCAGATCATTATCTTCTGCCAGAAGCAGCTTCACTCCATTCCAGTTGACATGATCAACTGCAGCAGTCTTTTTACCTGAGTCACAGCAGTCTGTGATTTCCAGAGGAATTTCTACAATAAAGGTGGAGCCTACACCCTTTGTGCTTTTCACCTCAATGGTACCGCCCATCAGATCAACAAACTTCTTTGTAATTGCCATGCCCAGTCCGGTACCTTTGTATTGTGTTCTTGCCCCATATTCCTCCTGGGAAAATTCATCAAAGATATGTCCGATGAATTCCTCAGACATGCCGATACCGGTATCGCTGATCGTATAGCGTACACGTATATGTTTTTCATCATAACCTTCGTGATAACTGACCATATACGTGATCCTGCCACCATCATAGGTAAACTTCACCGCATTACCCAGAATGTTGACAAGCACTTCACGGATTCGAACCGCATCTCCCATCACATATCGGTTTTCTGGTTCTTCAACATTTATGTCAAAAAGGATATCACGATTAGACAGATACCCATACATGATGGTAATCACAGAATCCGATACATCACAGATATCGATTGGTGATGGTGTATACCGTATCTTTCCACTTTCAATGCGACTGATATCCAAAACATCATTGATCAATGCCAGAAGATGTTCTGAACTGTCACTGATCTTATCCAGACAGTTACAGATTTCCGGTGATGGATTCTGTTTTCTGGCAATATTCGTAAATCCGATTATGGCATTCATCGGTGTACGGATGTCATGTGACATGTTATTCAGGAATGTACTCTTTGCGGCGTTAGCCGATTCCGCTGCCATACGTAATCTGTTCAGTTCTCTGTTTGTCTCCTGTTCCAGCTTTATTTCCTGAGAGCTTTGCTGCACTCTCATCAGACTGTAAAACGCCAGAAGAATCAGAACTGCCATGGCAGAGATAAATACAGTCTCTGTCATGATTGCAGAGTTCATCATATTCATCGTATTGACCGCAATATCATCTGCT
Organism: uncultured Erysipelotrichaceae bacterium; assembly: GCA_945877405.1. GTDB lineage: Bacteria > Bacillota_I > Bacilli_A > Erysipelotrichales > Erysipelotrichaceae > Bulleidia. Next base: position 12,110 of record CAMCSA010000029.1, read on the forward strand.
GGAATGACAAGCATCAGTGTCATATCATAGTCATCCAATGAAGTCAGACAGTAATAATACTCCGTTTCGTTCAATATGATATCCGCCGCAACAATTCCTTCTTGTTCCAGTTCATCACGGATCATTTCAAAATTTCTGCCCTGCACATACTCCGCATCTTCCAAAGCGTGGTACACATTCCGGGCACCGATGATATCATCCTGGGCATCAAAGTATGCCATTGTCCCATTCTTTTTTATGATATAAGTTGCTGCATTTCCGCCATAGGTTGTAGTTGTATAGTACGATTTCAATGTGCGGATATCCTTTAACAGCACCACATGAGTAAAGCGTAGATTATTGTCTCCCATCGTAACAGGCGAATCAAGTTCCTGTGAAAAGACCATGAAACTTCCATCAATCGTATCGGTCTCGGATACAAACGTATGACGTTTTTCTCCATCCAGAAGATGACTGATGTCATACCAGATTCCAGCAGACCCATCGCTCAGATATGCTGTTCCCTGCTCATCCAGCAACATCACACGACTCCCATACAGATTTGTACAGAAATCATTTTCCAGATGTGCAATCATTTCAAACACTTCGTTTCCGTCCACGAAATGATTTCCCTGTATAGCGTTATTCAGTCCTGACACAAGATTCCAGTGCGTATGCAGTCCACTGTCTAGATTTGCCTGGATCTGCGTTACCATTTCCTCCAGCTGATTGGAACGTTCCTCCCTCATCATTTTCATCAGGGATTCCTGAATAAAGAAGATACCGGATATCAGAACGCTGACCACAATTGCCGCTAGACATGCAGGCAGGAAATATTTAGCACCCTTTTTGTTCTCACTCATCCGGCACTCTCCTCTCTACCTGCTTATCGCAGGATAATATAGTCAGTCGGAGCCTCCAGCTGTTCACCTTCATCAACCAGTCTCTGCATCAGGTAATTCTCTGCCTTCGGCCCACTCATATCCACTTCAGATATTCCAATCTGTTCCATGACTTCAGACATATACCAGTCACGATCACTATAGATCAGGAAAGAATATGTTTTACTGCGATCCAGTTCTTTTCCATCCACCGTCAGTACATTCAGCGTATATCCGTTATCATCCTTTGTGATATCCATCTCAAATCCACTGGATACATACAGCGTGCTGTCATTACATACCGCACCACGGTTGCCTGTCATTGACAGTGTTGTTTCAACAAGTGTATATATCTGATCACCTGTCAGCTCCATCAGCCCTGGCCATCCACCATCATTTTTAGCCAGATATGCAAGGTCCTTCTGAGAGTAATCACCTGCATAGATATCACTAGCAACATAACATGCCTGCATGAACACAAAATCCACATCAGACAATGCACGCATTGTATTGGCAATACTGGAAGCAGCCTGATTTCCATGTTCTTTCGTGAATTCATTGGAATACCCAGTATCCACATGTGCAGCAATCTCAAGACCAGGTTCTACGGAACCAAGTTCTGTATTGAATGCGGCAAGAGCCTGTTGGGATGTTGTGACCTCTCCCTTGAGAATCATCTGTACAACATCCTTTGAAATCCGGAACATTTCATTTGAAGCAAGACGGATATATAGCTTGTTCTGTTCAATGTATGGTTTCAGATTGTCCATTTCCTTCATCAGTTCCAGCGTGACATCTTTTTTATACGGAACCATGTTCTTTCCATATGAAATATGATCCTGACCCTGCTGGTTGACCATGGCAGTCATGATATCAAGAATCAGCTTTTCGCGTTCTGGATCATCCATGCCTTTTTTCGATGCGGCAATCTGGAATGTCGGATAGGTCAGATACCAGTTATCCTGTTCTGTCTGCCCAAAGTACGGCAATAACAGAACTTCATCATTGCCTCGTCCAGGGAAGGAAATGACATCCGCACCTGTTCCTCGAAACATCGCAGCCTTTCCTTCTGTAAACATTTCCTTCGGAGTTCTGTTTGGATAGTCTGCATCCTCTTCACCAAGTCCGGTATTCTTCACAAAATCAAAGAAGCGATCAAATACCGGTTTCCATACTTCTTCAGAAAGCTCATGTACTGCACCGCTTTCATACTGCTGTCTCCACTTCCGTCCTTCAATACTCTGCAGATCAGGAATCGCAGCTCCCTGCAATACCTCCATGCATGTATAGTCCGCGGAAAAATCCGATACAAAACTGCGGATACCAACAGCCTCAAATGACTCACACGCTTTGACAAAGCTTTCATAATCAGTCGGCACCGGAATATTGTATTCATCAAACAGTGTTTTATTGATGATAATACCATCAACTTCCGCACAGGTCGGAAGCCAGTTGACCGATCCGTCATCATAGGTATAACTGTCCAGATAGGAACCGTAATATGTATTTGCCAGTTCGGTATTACTTAAATCATACAGATCATCCTTCAATAATACTGCATCCTTTAAGGCAAAGCGTCGTACGGACAGAATATCCGGCATATCATCGTGTTCACCACGGAAACGGTAGTAATCCGTGGAGTTTGTTGCCAGAACAAATTCAAATTCCACCTGTGGAAACAGATCACACAGATACTGTGTATACGTGTCGAGCATCTGATTTCCCCAGCATGCCACAACAACCTTTTCTTTCTGTGTCCCATTGTTCACAATACTGCCAGAATCAGCTGTTCCACAACCCGTCAGAATCGTCACAGTGACCAAAAGAGACATCAGAAAACATGCAATTCTTTTTCTCATAACAATCCCCTTTTCTTAAGCTTTTTCCCTATGAGATTCCAATTCAGTCAACCGTATAAAAAAAGATATACTACCACAACAAAGCACATCAGAAATACATCACAATGCACCGTATAAATTACTTCCTGTTACTGGCTGTCATACTTATATTCAGTCTTTCAGCTTCGCGTCATACTCTTTCGGGTATTATGCCTATATTATAAATTTCCGCACTATCACACCAGAATAGACCATTGTAGAAAAGTGTGTAATAATACGTTATTACTGTAACAGAACATATATATATCGTAATCAACACAATTCTTCATTTACTGTGATAATACACACAATATCGATCAAAAAGGGTATCCAGGCACAGTTGCGGATGGAAAAAATCATGTTCCTCAGCAACCTTACCTGCAATGCCAGGAAATCCTTACTTGCTGTAATGAATAGATCTGTATCATTTCCAGCACCACATCTTTTCATCTTCTGAAATACCGGCCACTATTCATCGTGACCGGCATTTCTGTTACTTTCTTATTTTCTGTGATTATGTGATGCCATCTTATTTTCGTACATGGATCTGTCTGCCCGATCAAACAGCACACGGAAGGAACAGTTCGGATATTCTGTGGATACTGCATGTCCACATGCATAGCTGATTTCCACAAATTCACTTCCGCCATGATGCATTTGATTGAATTCTTTCACATCATTTCTCAGTTTTTCAAGAATGGAAGTTACCAGTTCCTCATCCGCATCATAGATGACCGCCATGAATTCATCCCCACCATATCTGCCGACAAAATGAGGAGAAGGAATAGCATTACGCAACAGTCTTGCAAAATTGGCAATCATCTGATCACCAACAGAATGACCCAGTCTGTCATTGACTGTTTTCAGATTGTTCAGGTCAAAGACAATACAGGAAATCGGATGATCCATGATTTCCGGATCATTGAAGAACGATTCACAACGGCTCTTATTCGGTAATCCTGTATGCTGATCCGTATATGCCTGCTGTTCAAGCTGTCTGTTTTTGCGTCTGATTCTGGCATTTTCCACATAGCGGGCAATCATGATGATAATCAGAACGATGATATCTGCTGTCGACAGAAATTCCAGATAACGTAATCCCGTCGCAATTGATTGGGAATAATCTTCCGCTGCTGATACGGTACGATCTGCCATCTGGAAATATTCTTCGGAGATATCTACGATATTGGTGTTCTCATATCCGTTTTCACGTACCAGATAGATTTCGTTTTTCAACACCTGCCAGTATTCCATCTGTTCATCCAGATTCTGTTGATATGTCTCATCCGCCAGGCTGACCAGATCATACTTTCCACCACCGAATTTCAGACCATTCAGGATTTCATCCAGATATCCAATCAGCTGATCGTTTGGTCTTTCAGCAATTTCCAGTTTGACTTCACGTTGTGTTGCACCTCGGATAATACCGGCATAATTAATGACTCTTGCGGTTCCCTGCAGAGCATTGATCCGTATGATCATCACTGTTACAAATCCCATCATCAGTATGACAAGAGCACTCTGTATCAGTGTCATTGTTGCTTTGATTTTTTTCATCATTCACCTTAATCATGCGTAAATTCTTCATCGCACTGTGAAATGATATGGGTACATCAACAATATGTCAATATACACTTTTTCCCTTTTCTGAAACAGTATTTCCGCCATATAAGATATATGTGTATGTATCCTGATCACCCGTGTTTCTTCGTTCTTTGCTGTTATATGTCAGTGCTGTATCAATTACATACAGAAGCTCTTTTCATCTGGTGCAACAAAACCACAGGCCATAAGCAATATTCCAGATGGATTATCGAAACATCAATACAGCATAACCGTTTGTCGCATCACTTCTGACAAGAACATATCATTTCAGTACAGATCCTCGAAGACTCCCGGGAGTTTTCGAGTTTTTTTCAATTTTTTCCACCAGTTTTGTGTCGATTTTGAATTTTCCGGTAATCACTTATATGGAGGTTAATAAAACTATGATCAATTCAGAAAACATTGCGGTAGACCGCAGCAGACTCTCAGACTACGATTCCATTTCCAAAAGGCTCTTTGTACGCCTGATCAATCCGCTCACCAACAGAAGCAGTATTCTCAAATCGCCACACAGGCCATTCCTTGACCTTCAGATTGTGTACCACATTCTGATTGAAGACACAGATGACAAGATTGCTTCTGTCCGTGTGGATCACCAGCTTTTCAGGCAGTATGGTATTCCATTTGAAAAGCTTCATGAAGATGCACTCAGAAACTCATTGAAACTGTTTCCACTCCGTGTCCTTCCGATTTCCACATTATTACATGAATCGGATGAAGCGGATGGATGGAAGGAAAATCCTGCTATCATTTGTATCACCAATACCGCAGGAATGTATGGTGCCACATCCATTCTTTATCCAAATGCACTCCACAGCATCGCAACAAAGCTCGATTCCAATCTGTATGTCATTCCATCTTCCGTTGATGAAGTCATTGTCGTTTCTGACAGCCCATCCATTCATCCACATAAGCTGCAGGATCTGCTGAGTGAAGTCAACAGCTCATTATTGAGATCTGATCAGCGTCTTTCCGATCACCTGTATTATTATGAACGCAGAAGTGCGCAGCTGATGGCGATGGCATAAGTATCTGATCCGGGCATTTCTTCTGTTCTTCTCAGAATCAGTATGCCCTTTTACGGATATGGTGGATACCATCTGTATGATACAGATGGTATCCTATTTTTATGATGCCCGCTGTAATGACACATTACAGCCATACGCAGATTATCAATCACCCTGCCATTGTGACAACCAATAATCATCTGCCTTCTGTATGTGCATTGTTCCATCCTCGTTTGTGCATACATATACAGCCGCATTATGATGTTCATCATCCATCATCACAAACGGGAACTGTTTCATATCGGTTGCCACCCCGCAATGGCCATACCGATCCATTGCTATGACCGATATGTCACCTGCCTGATAGCCGGTTGTTGCCAGTCTTTCCAGATGCTGAGCCAATGCCGTTTCACATGCCTGCTGTACACCCATGCCCATTTTCATATGAGTAACAACAGACAGGCTCAGACATCCTCTCATGACATCTTCCCCATTTCCCGTAGCTGCAGCACTGCCCACAATACTGTCACAATAAAATCCCGATCCGATCACAGGAGAGTCACCGACTCTGCCTGGATGCTTGAAAGGAAGTCCGGATGTTGATACACCACAGGATAACCCTTCTGAATCCTTTGCAATCATGCAGACAGTATCATGTTCCATGATGTTTTTTCTGTGCTGTTCATACTGCTGACGGGCATAATCACTTAACATTTCTTTTGATTCAAAACCATGCTCGACAGCATACTGCTTCGCACCTTCCCCACACAGGAAACAGTCTTTTGTCTTACCTGAAAGTTCCATTGCGACTGCAATTGGAGAAGCGATATCACGCAGTCCTGCTACTGCACCAAACTGCATGGTATTCCCATCCATATAGGAAGCATCCGTTTCCACAATCCCATGCCCGTTAGGAAAACCACCATAACCGACATAATGATAAACCGGATTGTTTTCCACATCTGTGATTGCTGTAAGAAGGGCTGCCTTGCGGTCATCGTTGACAAACAGATCATCAGAAGCCTTCTGCATTCCTTCCAGTGACATTTTCCATGTGGCGATCATCGCATGTTTTATGTGTTCCATACTTCAATCCTGATTACCTTCCCAGTAAATGCGCTTGTTAAAACCACCACGTTCTTCAGCCTTCTTCCTTCGTACTTCTTCTAGCTGACGCAGGGTATAACCCCTGGCAATACAGACTGCCTGCAGTACTTCCAGTATATCCGCCATTTCTTCAATGGATCTATCTGCTCTGTATTCCTCAACTTCTTCGCAAAGCTTACGATCCAACTCCTTCACGTATGCTTCGTCATCCATAATCCGGATGATCGGTGTTTTCCCATCTGCCCGAATGATTTCCGGAATCCGGTCTCTGACCAGCTTACCCATATGCATGTCCCTCTGCTTTCTTAACCATTTTACCATGGAGTTGTTTCATGATTTACAAAGCGGTAAAATAAACAGCAGGAAAGGAGAATCCATGATCCGACCTGTACAGAAAGAAGACCTTGTACGTCTTGCTGAAATCATCGTTTTTAACAACAGAAAGAACTACTATCCGATCTTTCAGGATATCGTTTATTCATTTAAAGAATACAATGTCGTATCCGTTATGAACATGTTTGAGAATGATCCAGTTTTCATGTCAGCTACATATGTATATGAAGATGAGGTTATTAAGGGATTCATTACTGTACATGAAGGTGAAATCCTCAAGCTGTATGTGGATTCTTTCTTTCAGAATCAGCAGATCGGCCAGAAACTGATCAATGCCTTTCCAGACGCCAGACATCTTTGGGCATTACAGAAAAATACAGGTGCCATTGCTTTCTATAGAAGAAATGGCTTTACATGGGATAACACAACAAAGAAAGAGGAAGGAACAGATGAAAATCTGATTCACCTGAGCAGAATTGATTGATCAGATCAATATAAGGAGAAATCTATGGAAATTACAGAAGAAGTATTATCTGCCATTCTTGATGCCTATGCATATGAGATTGTATTTGCTGACAGAGATCACATTGTACGTTACATGAACGCCACTGCAAAAAGACGTTATGCAGGCAGAGTCAGTATCGGTGCAAGTCTGTTCAACTGCCACAATGAAAACTCACGTATCAAAATCGAACAGTTTCTCAAGCGTGCAGATGAAGGCGAAAATGAAATGTATGAACTGTACAATGGAAAAACAGGAGAAAGGGAATTCTTTGTTCCTGTCAGAGATCACAACAACAAAGTCATCGGATACTTTGAACGCCATGAAAAGCCATGGGATCCATCTCATCCAGAAGTACCTGTAGGAGACTATTGGACAAATCGCATCTGAAAACAGGACGGAATATCACATTTCCCACTCATTGAACCCCGATAGAAAAATGCCATTGGCTTTCAGCCAATGACATTTTCTATATGATTTGCCCAGTCAATCTGCATGCCGATTTCAAACATTCTTTTCCACGGCATGGTCACATGAATCTTTGCGATCGGATACTTTCTGGAAATACTTAACGTATTGTACCGTTCCAAAAGATATGCACCAATACGGCGTTCTACTTCATCCTGCCTGTCCTTGAAGTCATAGTAACCAAGCCCCATTTCCACAAGGTCATTTTCAATGACTTTTAATCTGACATCCGCCTGATAGAATACATCCTCAATGATACGGTAAATGATGTTTTCTACAGGGATTCTTTCACTGATCTGTCCGACGGACAGTACCGTACCAAGGGTATTACAGTTGGTATTCCAGCCTGCATACGCATAGATGCGATCCAGTAATCCCTTTTCATCCAGGAAACGGATGAGCTCCAAATCTCCTCCATTGGCAAATGCACTGTCACATACAATTATTTTTCTGCCTTCTTCAATGTCTTCTTCAATCATCGACACAAATGTCGGCAGATGACGGAACGAGGAATAGGATACATCCTTCTGTTTTGCGAATGATTCCATCATGACTTTGCCCGGACAGTTGATTGCAAGTACATAATCCGCATTTTCTGCATTTCTGCACAGTTTCGCACCTGTTACCATGATATGAGCCTTCAGGCTCTCATACATAGGACGGTCTTCATACAGTGGAATGATTGTCGGTCCAAGCACAGATGCATAGTAAGGATAGATCTTCGGTTTTCTGCCCTGATATTCATTCCATGCTCTTGTGATGAGTGACATCCCGACTTCATCTGCACCAGGGTAAACCATGGTACGTGTTTCCAGATGATTTTCATGCAGGAAGCTGAGTACCTTTTTCTGATCAATTGCCGTATATCCAAATGGGGAAGAGTCATCCTGTGGAATGACATGGAAATCAATGACTCCCTCCATCAGTAGCTTCAACGTCTGCAGATTCATCGCAAGATTGATGTTTCTGCGATCCGCATAGTCATTTCTGATTTCTTCTGGAACTTTCAGGCTGCCAAGCTCTGCCTGTTCCGCTTCACTCAATCCTTCTCTTTCCTTTTTATCTTTCAGATATGCACTACGGAAAATGGACAGGCCATAATCTTCATAATAGTCCGGTTCTTCCTCCCCTGAATTATAGGAAGGACAGCGCATGATACATTGAAATGTATACAGTTTCAGTTTCGGATTCAGGTTTCGGATTTCTCTTAATGTTTCCAGCCGTTCCAGAAGAACCTCAGCTGACGTATGATGCAGGCGTGAAGGAATCAGACCACCATACAGCAATGTATCTACCGCAATGACTGCACTGTCACATTCTCTGCAGTGCTCCTTTAGAAAAGATGCAATCCGAGCTGTATCTCCAGGTTTTTTCTTATCTCCAAGAATACTGCTGTCCGGTGTAATCAGCTGCAGGTTTTCATTTTCCAGCATCTTTGGGAACCAGGCATTACATGGCCTTTCATCTAATGGTAAAAACAGTGTTTTCATGCTTTTCTGTATACCTGCTCAATCAGATCCACACATCCTTCAATACCAAGACCGGATGTGTTCAGGCACATATCATAGTTTACCGGATCACCAAATCTTTGATCGGTATATACTTCATAATATGCTTTTCTTCTCTTATCCTTTTCACGCAGCCTTTTTTCCGGTTTCACATCCGTCTCACCATATTCATGTACGATTCTGTGAATCCGATCTTTTTCATCCGCATAGATGAATACACGCAACAGTTCTGTTTCCGTGTTCTTGAGTACATAGTCCGCGCATCTTCCGACAATAACACATGGCCCCTGCTGAGCAAGCTCTTCAATGATTCTGCACTGATTTGACCAGATGGTCAGCTTACCGGAATAGCCATACAGATCAGCTGAAGCAAATGATCCAAACAGTCCCCCAGCTTCACTTTCAGACTGTTCTTCGATGTATTCTTTTGAGTAACCGCTTTGATCAGCGATCTTCTGAATGATTTCCGCATCATAGCACGGAATGCCGAGTTTTTCAGCGACTTTTCTGCCCACGGTTCTTCCACCGCTGCCAAACTGACGGCTGATTGTAATGATCTTTGTCATATGAGTAAACCTCCATGATTCTCTATCCATATTCTAACATGAAACAAAAGATCGTATTTATACAGAATTCAGTGAATGTTCACGCAAATTGTTAGCACTCTTATAACTTGTGTGCTAACATTATGTTACCCTGTAAGGGAAAGAGGTGATAACTATGACCCCAGATAATAACAACAAACAACAGCAGAGAAAACCGATCATGTATTACTATGCCGTTGTCATGGTAATTCTGATGATGCTTAATCTGTTCGTCATTCCAAAAATGCAGCAGGCACAGATTGTCGATGCCAACTACAGTACATTTGTGGAAAAGACGGAACAAGGAAAAGTTGATAAGGTACAGAAAGAAGAAAACTGTTACCTGTATACACTCAAAGATGACGAAACCATTTACCGTACCGGATTATTCGATGACCCACAGCTTCTGGAAAGACTGCAGGAAAATGATGTTGCCTTTACCGCAACCATCGTCGAAAAAACATCTCCGATTATTTCCATCCTTTTAGGATATGCCGTACCGATTCTGTTTGCCACACTGCTTCTGCGTATGATGATGAAAGGTGCCGCCAACCGTGGTGGAGGACCAGGAGGCATGGGTGGCATGTTCAACATGGGAAAATCCAATGCCCGCGTTTATGATAAAAACAAGCAGTCCATCCGTTTTGCGGATGTGGCTGGTGAAGATGAAGCCAAAGAATCCTTAATGGAAATCGTACAATACCTGCAGGACCCATCCCGTTTCAAGAGTATCGGTGCAACAATGCCTAAGGGTATTCTGCTTGTCGGTCCTCCTGGAACCGGTAAAACAATGCTTGCCAAGGCGGTTGCTGGTGAATCCAATGTACCGTTCTTCTCCATTTCCGGTTCTGAATTTGTAGAAATGTTTGTCGGTATGGGTGCATCCAAAGTCCGTGACCTGTTCAAACAGGCAAAGGAAAAGGCGCCATGTATCGTATTCATAGATGAAATCGATGCAATCGGTGGTAAACGTAACGCCTCCGGCATGGGTGGCAATGATGAACGTGAACAGACATTAAACCAGCTGTTAACAGAAATGGATGGTTTTGAAGGTAACAGTGGTGTCATGATTCTTGCCGCAACAAACAGACCGGAAAATCTGGACCCTGCATTGTTAAGACCAGGACGATTCGACAGACGTGTACCGGTTGAACTGCCTGATCTGCAGGGAAGAGAAGATATCCTGAAAGTCCATGCGAAAAAGGTTAAGACAGATCCTGGTATCGACTACAATGTCATCGCAAGAATGGCATCTGGTGCCTCTGGTGCTGAACTTGCCAATATCATCAATGAAGCTGCATTACGTGCAGTCAGAGAAGGACGACAGTCCGTATCACAGAAAGATCTGGAAGAATCCATTGAAGTCGTGTTTGCCGGCTATCAGAAAAAGAATGCCATTCTGACAGACAGAGAAAAGCTTGTGGTATCCTACCATGAAGTCGGTCACGCACTTGTCGCTGCGTTACAGACAAACTCTGCTCCTGTACAGAAGATCACAATCATTCCTCGTACAAATGGTGCTCTTGGTTACACCATGCAGGTAGAGGAAGGAAATCACTACTTATATACAAAAGAAGAACTGGAAAACCGGATTGCCACATTAACAGGTGGCAGAGCCGCAGAAGAAGTTGCCTTCAATGAGGTCACAACCGGTGCTTCCAACGATATTCAGCAGGCAACAAAAGTTGCACGTGCCATGATTACACAGTATGGCATGTCTGATGAATTCGATATGGTTGCGATGGAATCCATCAACAACAAATATCTAGGTGGAGATGCATCCCTTGCTTGTTCTGACCATACTGCAGCAGATATTGATAAAAAGGTTGTCGAACTTGTAACACAACAGCACAATAAAGCAAAGCAGCTGTTAACAGATCACAGAAGTGACCTCGATCGTATCGCAAGATATCTGTATGAAAAGGAAACTATTACAGGTGCTGAATTCATGGATATCCTGCATAACCCGGACAAATACCCATTAACAATTACTGCATGACTTACGCCTCACCATAACGGTGAGGTTTTTTATATTCACTTAGACTTTCCATTTACTATTTCTGCACTTTTATGCAAATGTAGTAAATGGCTTTTTCTTTTTCCGCCTCATTCAGCTTACCTTATGTTATAATTCATTTACGAAAATTGCATTTATATGCAAAAGTGGTAAATGTATGGAAATCAAAAGAGACAGATATCTGCAGGAAATCATCAACCGTAAAGATAACGGGTTGATCAAAATAGTCACAGGACTCAGACGTACCGGCAAAAGCTACCTATTGTTTAGCATGTATTACGAGTATCTTCTTTCACAGAATATTGATCCGGATCACATCATCCGATTTGCTTTTGATTCAGATGATGATGTCGATCTGCTGGATCCTTTCCTGTCTGAGGAACCAACCAGAATCAGACAGAAACGCGGATTCACTGTAAATTCCAGAAAATTCAGAGCCTACATAAAAAGTATTACCAGTGAAAATGATCATTACTATATTTTATTGGATGAAGTTCAACTGCTGGACAGTTTTGTTGGTGTACTGAATGGAATGCTCAGAAAGGGAAATCTGGATGTATATGTAACGGGAAGCAATTCCAGACTGCTTTCCAGCGATATCATTACAGAATTCAGAGGACGAGGTGATCAGATCAGAGTATATCCTCTTTCCTTTAAAGAATACTACAATTGTGTTTCAATGCCTTTCCATAAGGCGTTACGTGAATACCAGTATTTCGGCGGAATGCCGCTTCTGATGAATATGACTTCAGAATCTCAGAAAACAGCTTATCTGAAGAATCTGTTTGAGGAAGTATATATCAAGGACATTCAGGAAAGATACGGAATTATCGACTTAGAACTGTTTGGAAAACTTATTGATATACTGTCCTCTTCGATTGGTTCCTATACAACACCAACGAAACTGGAAAGAACTTTCAGAAGTGAACTGCATCTGACATATTCACATACAACAATCAGAAAACATATCGACTGCCTGATTGACTGTTACCTTCTAGAAGAAGTACGTCGATACGATGTAAAAGGAAAGAAGTATATATCTGCAAATTCCAAATTCTATTTTAAGGATATCGGGCTTAGAAATGCACGCATCAACTTCCGCCAGAACGAACCGACTCACGTCATGGAAAACATCATCTATAATGAACTGATCTGCCGCGGATACAATGTTGATGTTGGTCTTGTTGAAATCAATGAAAAAAATGGAAACGGCAATACTGTCAGGAAAGATCTTGAAGTAGATTTTGTTGTCAATACTGCCACTGGCAGATACTACATCCAGTCCGCATATCTAATAACTGACGAAAACAAAATGAATCAGGAAGAAAAATCTTTATTACATACAGGAGATCATTTCAAAAAAATCATCATCGTGAATGATGATATAAAGCCATATAAAACCGAATCCGGTACATCTGTCATTTCTCTGGAAGACTTCCTGTTAAGCTATGAAGATCTGGATTCCATCATATGATCTGATATTTGTAATCAATTCTGCACGATAAAGATATTCCATTTACTATTTCTGCACTTTTATGCAAAAGTAGTAAATGGATACAGAATAGAGCTATAAGCATGAATATCACGTATAAAAGCCAATGCAGGTCATACGCATCGGCTTTTCATAACGCTCTTTTTCTGTTAAGCAAAACAATCAAACAGCACAGACTTGATGTGATCATGGAAGTTGCAGGAATCACTCCCATCCCGAAGGTATTGATCACAAATGATGCAATGGCAGCTCCAATTGCCGATCCAAGCTGAATTCCAGAACTATTGAGTGAGATCATGAATCTGGATCTGTTGTTGACCGCTACATTGATTCCAGTATTGAGCTGCAGTCCCACAAACCACGCATTACCCATCCATAATACAATCAGAATGACATTCATGAATCCATTGAACTGTGTCAGAAGTAGTGCCAGTGAAGTTACTGCCTGTAAGCCTGTACCCAACATTAGTGCTTTCCGATACCCGATCCGATCACATACAGTTCCACCAAGCATGTTACCAAGAAAAGATGCAATTCCGGTAAA
>CAMCSA010000030.1 GCA_945877405.1 uncultured Erysipelotrichaceae bacterium
ATGATCCTTGGATCATTCTCTTCAAGCCTGGCAATTCATTGCCGGGTAGTTGACAATGGACAGAAATGAAAAACTGAAGAATATGTCATTTGAGAAGCTGTATGGATGCCTTGTGGAAAAGGCGCAGCGCAAGGGAAGAACAAGAACTGAAGTAGATATGGTAACAGTCTGGCTGACAGGTTATACATCGCAGCAGATTGATGAGATGATGTCTGATGGTACAACGTATGGAGCCTTTATTGATCATGCACCTGCATGGAATCCATTATTCATGCAGATCAAAGGTCGTATCTGTAATGTCAGAGTGGAAGAAATTGAAGATCCGTTCATGCGTAAAGTCAGATGTCTTGACAAGCTGATCGATGATCTGGCAAAAGGAAAACCGATTGAGAAAACCATTCCGGAAGCATAAGAAAACAGAAGAGGGCGACTCTTCTGTTTTACATCATCGGTGTAAAGATCCGGATTCCGGAAAGGAATATGGCTTTCAAGGCTCCGGTCTTCAGATCATCCAGGTGAATCTGACGGCATTTTTCAAATGTTTCTTCAAAGTCTCTGCGGATATCTCTGATCGTATCGGCACCGATCATGAATGTACCGTTTTCAAAGTGCAGATAGAGGGAACGGTAGTCAAGATTGATGGAACCGACGGTTGCACAGATATCATCACTCAGGAATACCTTTGCGTGGACAAATCCAGGCTCATATTCATAGATCTTCACACCTGCTTCAAGCAGCTGCGGATAATAGGAACGACCGATATCCCATACGATTTTTTTATCCGGTACACCTGGCATGATGATGCGCACATCCACACCTTTTCTTGCGGTATGGATCAGCGTATTGATCATTTCTGAGTCGATGATCAGATATGGTGTCATGATATAGACATAGTCATTGGCGCTGTTGAGAATATCTTCATAGATGGACTGTGCTGTCAGGTCCTGATCCAATGGTGTATCAGCATATGGTGCGATATAACCCTGCTGAACAGGGAAGTTCATACCAACAGGACGGAAGACATTATAGTCTGTATCTTCATGACGTAAAGCATTCCAGTTTGTTAAGAAGGTAACCAGCAGTGACCATACAGCTTCACCCTGAATTCTGACGACATTATCTTTCCAGTGTCCATGAATGACTTTGACATTAATATATTCATCTGCCAGATTGATGCCTCCGGTAAAGGCTGTTTTACCGTCAATGACAAGGATCTTGCGATGATCGCGGTGATTCATGATGACATTGATAATCGGTGTGATCCGGTTAAAGGATACAGCCTTGATTCCTTTGGCTTCCAGTTTTCTGGCGTAGGAAGAAGGGATGGTATCAATGGAACCCATGTCATCATACATGACACGGCATTCCACGCCTTCTCTGACTTTCTGTTCCAGTATTTCAAGCATGGAATTGAACATTTCTCCTTCTTCAATGATGAAGTATTCCATGAAAATATAGCGCTCTGCTTTCTTCATTTCTTCCAGCATGACCTTCCATCCGATATCTCCTAATGGATAATAGTCATAACCCTGATTGCGATAGAACGGATAACCGGAAGAAGGAATGAAGGAAAGGGAGGATCTGCGGGCAGGATAGTTTTCCTGCAGTTCTTCTGTTACCTGGATATCCTGCTGCAGATAGGTGACTGCTTTTTTCTGTTCTTTTACGATGGAACGGTATGTTTTATTGCGGATCATATCTGCACTGCAGATCAGGAAAATGGCAGTTCCAGGAACCGGAGCAATCATGATCAATACAAGCCACATCATATCAGAGGACAGATGCCGGCTGGTACGGATGATGTGCATGACAATCACGACTGCGGCGATATGCAGAATAACTTCAACCCATCCAGCCTTGTCCCTGACAAAGCGGAACAGCGCAATATAAATCATGATTTCCAGCAAAGCAGCCAGGCCAAGATAGATCAGTCTGTTTGTCAGAAGCTTTTTCATTTTCATATAGATACCTCACAGGTGAAATGCAAAACGATACAGAAGGGTAATGAACAGAACCCCGACACAGGCTCCGCCAAGATGAGACTTCCATGCAACTCCAGGCAGGAAATTCATGAGAAGATTCAGCAGAATTACTGTCAGTAAAGATCCGCTGGACAGAATTGCCTGTGGTCCATACAGAATCAGAATCATGGCAAGCTGTGCAGCAATCAGTCCATACATGCCGCTGGACATACCACCGGTAATGGAATAGTCAGAATGCATGTAAACAGAGAATGCATTTCCCGTGAAGATGGATCCATACAGCAGAATAAAGAACAGAATATGACCGAAGGCTGCTTCCATGGCTCCACCTAATGAAATCAGAACATAGACATTCATCAGAAGATGAAAGATGGAAAAATGAACAAATCCACCTGTAATCAGTCTCCAGTACTGCCCGTTTTCCATGATGTATGGTCCGAATACTGCTCCACATTGTACAGCTGAATCATTTGGACTGTTCTGTTTCATCAGCTGTGTCATCCGGATATAGTTGAGTATACAGGCAATGGCTGTGACATAGGTGATGATTGGAATTCCGGTATAATAAAACATAATAAACTCCTTACTGATGCATTCCATTATAACAGAAGAAGCTAAAAAGTACCCGGAAAGCATTGTGTGCCGTTGTCTGTTCCTTTCTTTCTGCTATGAGGATCAGAGATATTCAGTATTACAGAAGGAAATTCGGTATGAAAATGGAAACAGAAAGACTGATCATTACACAGTTTGAACATTGGATGGTGGAAGATGTACAGAAACAGTCAATGGACAGGGATATGCGCTACTATTTGCCAGATGAAGTGTTTGAAACACAGGAAAATTTCAAAGTTGTTGATGGCAGAATCACTGAATCATGGGGATGATGGCCTGATGTTGAAGTTGAGAAGAGACTGAAAGGATAAACAGACAGAAGAAAAGGCTGTATGGCAGATCTGAGATCTGCTGTACAGTCTGTTTATCTTATCTGAAGATGTTTTCGTAAAGACGGTCAAATGCTTCTTTGACACGTTCTGTCGGTAAGGCAAGGTTGATGCGGATTGCATATGGATCATGGAATGGACGTCCATCTTGCCAGAAGACACCGACTTCCCATCCCTTATGAAGCAGTGTATCCATATCCATATTGCGTTCTTTACAGAAATCTTCGCAATGCAAATACAGCATGTATGTACCCTGTGGCTTTGCAAGTGTACATCCTTTGAAGTTATTTTCAATGAAGTCAACCGCATAGTTGACATTGTTAGAAAGAACCTGGTTGAGTTCATCTACCCATTGTTCTCCATTTTCACTGTAGGCACCGATCAGTCCATACATGGAAAGAACATTCTGGCTGTTGTAATGGGAAAGGGAACTTTCCTTCTCAACTCTTTCTCTGAGCCAGTCGTTATAAATGATGTGGTAAGAACCGATTAATCCTGCCAGGTTGAATGTCTTACTTGGTGCATACATACCGACTGTATGGTATTTTGCATATTCATTGACAGACTGTACAGTGACATGCTGGCTTCCGTTGATCATCAGATCAGACCAGATTTCATCAGCGACAACATAGACATGATGACGTTCAAAGATTTCCATGCACTTGAGAAGTTCTTCCTTTGTCCATACACGTCCACATGGGTTGTGCGGATTACAGATGACTGCAGCATGGATCTTATGATCGACGATCTTCTTTTCCATGTCTTCATAATCCATTCTCCACACACCTTCTTCATCACGATAAAGAGGGGAGTGAACAATGTTGTAACCGTTGTTTTCGATGGAACCTGTAAAGCCTACATAGGTAGGAGAATGCAGAAGTACATTGTCTCCTTTGGAACACATGACATTGAGCGCACTGATCACGCCACCCAATACACCATTTTCATAACCGATATGCTTTGGCTCAAGATCCGTGACACCGTGTCTGTTCTTCTGCCAGCGGATAATGGAATCATAGTATTCCTTACGGTTGTTGAAATAACCGAATGTAGGGTGGTCTACACGTTCATGGATTCTCTGCTGGATGTCAGGCAGGCAGACAAAGTTCATGTCCGCAACCCACATCGGAATGACATCAAATCCTTCTTTGATTGTGACACCCTCAAAATGGCCTTTTCCTTCTGTCGGCAGGTCGACCGCAATGGCATCATGACCATAGCGTTCCGGTAATGTTGTGAAATCATACTTCATACGTTTATTTTCTCCTTTTTCCAAAGTACAGGTAATCTTTTTCAATGCGGTCTTTGATATGGATCGCTTTGTGTGTGATCGGATCCTGGCAGGACAGGGCATCTGCCCATAAACCCATATGTTCAAAATCTGACGATGGTCTTCCATAGATCGGATCATTGACAATCTGCAGACCATACTGCGACAGGTGCACACGGATCTGATGGGTACGTCCTGTTTCCAGTCTGCATCCGATCAGCACATAACCGTTCTTCCTTGCCAGTACATCAAAGTGTGTACATGCATCTTTTCCATTTGGACTGATGCGGTAACGTCCAGATACATGTCTGTCTTTACCGATCGGTTTATGACATGTAAAGTGATCCGCGATTCTGCCTGTATCAAAGCAGATTGCCTGATAATGCCTGTCAATCTTCTTTTCAGCAAGCTGTTCATCAAGCCAAGGCTGAAAGAAGGAATGCCGTGAATATACAACCAGTCCACATGTATCCTGATCGAGTCGATGAATCGGGCGGATGGCACATTGTATTCCTTCATCTGCACATGTTCTTGCGACACGGGCATTCAGACAGCAGTGATCATCTGCATCCCCGTGAATAATGCACCCTGCAGGTTTATGTACAACAAGCAGGAAAGGATTGCTGAAAACGAGCTTTGCCGGGGTGTCTGAGATCACCCAGTCAATCTGCTCCTGTGCCAGTTCGATGATCACTTCATCATGCAGAAGCTGTTCATCATTGCGGATGATCTTTCCTGCACATTGAATGGAACCGTTCATCCTGCAAAGGTGTCTCTGCTTTTTTGAAACAGAGAAATATGCAAACAGTTCTTCAAGTGTCATCGGCTGATTCAAAGTCAGAATCAGTCTGTTTCCTTCCATGCGATATATCATACGTTCTCCATTATATATGGAAAAGGGAAGAGATTGTATTTCAAATCACGGGAATGCAGAAAGAATCACAATAACAGTTCTGAAAACAGTTTCATGGTAAAATGACTCGTATGAATACACAGCGTACATATATTGCGATTGACTTGAAATCCTTTTATGCATCGGTGGAATGCCAGGAAAGAGGACTCAATGCCTTAACTGCAAATCTTGTTGTAGCAGATGAATCCAGAACAGAAAAAACAATCTGTCTGGCAGTTTCACCTGCTTTAAAAAAGATGGGTGTTTCTTCACGGCCACGTCTTTTTGAAGTGGTGCAGAAAGTGAATGAAATCAATCGGAAAAGAATGAGGGAAAACAGATTTTCTGATTTTGAAGGAAGTTCCATTTATGCTGATGAACTGATGAACAATCCAAGGCTCAAGGTGGAATATGAAGTGGCTCCACCACGCATGGCATTGTATATGGAATACAGTACAAGAATCTATCAGATCTACCTGCAGTATGTCAGTGCACAGGATATTCATGTATATTCCATTGATGAAGTCTTCATTGATGCAACGGATTATCTGAAACTGTATCATGTCAGTGCAGAGACCTTTGCCCGCAGGCTGATTCAGGAGGTTTTACGTACAACCGGTATCACTGCTACTGCCGGGATTGCTCCAAACATGTTTTTATGCAAGTGTGCGATGGATATCATTGCCAAACGTATTCCAGCGGATGAAAATGGTGTCCGTATCGCTTCGCTGGATGAACTATCATTCCGACAACAATTATGGACACACCGCCCATTAACCGATTTCTGGAGGATCGGAAGAGGAACTGCAGTCAGACTGGAAAAGGAAGGTATCTATACAATGGGAGATATTGCCAGATGTTCCATTGGTTCCTTTGATGATTACTATAATGAAGATCTGCTTTACAGATTATTTGGAATCAACGCAGAGCTGTTAATGGATCATGCCTGGGGATATGAGCCATGTACGATGGCAGATGTCAAAGCATATAAACCACAGGCTTCCTCCATGGGGATCGGGCAGGTACTGCACAGACCTTATAGCTTTGATGAAGCTCTTACCATCGTCAAGGAGATGGCTGATGCGCTTGCCATGCAGCTGGTGGATAAAAAGAAAGTTACGGATTGTGTTTCCTTATATATCGGATACGATATGGAATCTGTTGAAAACGGGACATATACAGGTGATACCGTTACTGACTTCTATGGCAGGCAGATGCCAAAACCTTCCAGTGGCTCTATCCGGTTTGCTTTTATGACTTCATCCAGAGATATGATTGTGCATGGCCTGAGCGAAGTCTATCAGAAAAACATCAGTCGATCCCTGACGATCCGACGTGTTAATGTGGCTGCTCAGGATATTAAGGATGAAGACCAGGCTGAAAAGACCCTCTATGTTCAGCAGGACCTGTTTTCCATGATGGATGAAAAGAAACAGGAAAAAAAGGATATGGAACTGCAGTCTGTTGTGAATGAGCTCAGAAAAGAGAAAAAGGCACAGCAGGCAATTCTGGAAATACAGAAGAAATATGGCAAAAATGCAATCATGAAAGGCATGAGCCTGCAGGAAGAAGCGACGGGAAGAGAAAGGAATGAACAGATCGGAGGACATAAATCGTGAGAAGCGTTTCCAAAGGGAGTGAAGACCCACACCGCTATGATGACATGATGGATCTGCCAAACCACAGATCCGGTACACATCGACCGTTATCGAAACAGCAGCGTGCAGCTCAGTTTCTGCCGTTTTCCGCTCTTTCCGGATATGAAGATGGAATTGAGGAAAGTCATAGACTGACAATCCAGAGAAATGTACTGTCTTTGGAACAGAAAGAGGAAATGGATCTGACAATGCAGAAAATACTGACAATGGACCATCCGGAAGTCAGTGTAACGTGGTTTGAAGAAGATCTTTTCAAAGATGGTGGACAGTATCATACAAAAACAGGTATTCTGCGCAGAGTGGAACCATCCGCAGGAAGACTGATGTTTGAAGATCGAACGGTCATATGGCTTGCCAGTGTGGATGACATCAGAATTGTAAAAGAAGAATACTGCCTAGAATAAAGGGCGGTATTCTTTTCGTTGTACGGTAATGGAATCAGGCTGTAAATCCATGATCATATAGGATGGTGGCGTCAGATCTCTGTTACCACTGATGGAACCGGGATTCAGTAAACGTACACCATCATGGATCTGATCACAGTAGATATGTGAATGGCCGAAGCATACGATATCACATTCGTTTCTTCGAGCAAAACGGGCAAGGACATCATAATTGACGTTCCTGCCTGAGAAAAAGGCATGTCCATGTGTGATGACAATTCTGTGACCTTCCAGTTCGATCAGATCCGCAAGTGGGTACCGGCTTGGATCATCACAATTGCCTGCTACCTGAATAAAGCCTTCTGCATATTCCTTTGGCAGGCAGATATCACCACAATGGATGATCAGATCTGCATCCTTGTGCATGTTACGGATATATCTGAGTGACTCTTTGGAGCCATGACTGTCTGAAACTATGACGATTTTCATGTTCCATATGATATCATACTTGACAACATTTTAAAAAGATATCAAAATGATATCATAGATAAATCGTTGGAGGTTTTTATGGAAAAACACAGAGAAAAGCAGTGTGTTCAGGAAAAGATCATTTCCGGTAAGAAAATCGGTATGCCTGTACTGATCAGTCTGATTGTATTGCTGATTGGGGCATTTGCTCTGCTGATCCTTGGTATTATCAGTGATGAAAGTGTATGGATGATTTTTGTATCCATCGCATACATGTGTCTTGGATGGATTCCGTTTATGGGACTTAAAGTAGTCAAACCGCAGGAAGCACTTGTTCTGACATTGTTCGGTGATTACTACGGTACACTGGTCGGCCCTGGTTTCTATTTTGTCAATCCATTCTGCACAGCTGTCAATCCTGCTGCAGAAACACATCTTGGTCAAAGTGGTGATGTCAGTGAAAAAGGTTTATCCTTATCAGCACAGCTTTCTGCTGCAACAGGTACAAAAACAGTCGATAAGAAGATTTCATTGAAGATCATGACTTTAAGCAACACAAAGCAGAAAGTCAATGATGTTCTTGGTAATCCGGTTGAAATCAGTGTTGCGGTTACATGGCAGGTAGTTGATACAGCAAAAGCTGTATTCAATGTTGATAACTACAAGGAGTATCTGTCATTGCAGTGTGACAGTGCTGTACGTGA
This sequence comes from uncultured Erysipelotrichaceae bacterium, assembly GCA_945877405.1. GTDB lineage: Bacteria > Bacillota_I > Bacilli_A > Erysipelotrichales > Erysipelotrichaceae > Bulleidia. The sequence continues at coordinate 8,299 of CAMCSA010000030.1, forward strand.
TATTGTCAGAGTATATCCATATGATGTTTCTGAAAATATTGATACAACCGGTGATGGACATGCGGATGATGGCAGCTTAAGAGGTTCCAGTACGGTTGTAGCGGAAAGAATCCGCCAGAATATTCAGGACCGTGTGGAAGAAGCAGGTATTCAGATTGTAGATGCCCGCATTACATATCTTGCCTATGCTCCTGAAATTGCCGCTGCCATGCTGCAAAGGCAACAGGCTTCCGCCGTCATTGATGCCCGCAAGATGATCGTGGATGGTGCAGTTGGAATGGTTGAAATGGCTCTGGAAAGACTGAATGAAAACGGTATTGTTGAATTGGATGAAGAACGTAAGGCGGCTATGGTTTCCAATCTGCTTGTTGTTCTTTGTGGAAACAAAGATGCTCAACCGGTCGTAAATTCAGGAAGTCTGTATTAAAATACATCCATGGCAAAAAAACAGATTCCATTACGTTTGAGTGAAAAGCTGTATGATTCCATTGCACAGTGGGCAGAAGATGATTTCCGTTCCGTCAATGGTCAGATTGAATATCTTCTGACAGAATGTGTCAAACAGAGAAAGAAAAACGGGAAGTACGTCTCTGATACAATTGACGAGGAGCCGGAGTTTGACATCAGGTAGAAGCATGTCTTCTGCCTGTTTTTGTTTGGGAAGAATCATGTATAATAACGGATGGAAAAGAGGAAAGTTCTAATGAATCAGAAACTGGAATATATTGGTGATCAGCTGAAACAGCTGACGTCTCATCCATCTCCTTCCGGCTTTACAAAGCATGCGGAAGCTTATGTGATCAAAACATTACAGGGTTTGGGATATCAACCATCTCAAAACAGAAAGGGTAATGTGGAATGCGTACTGGGTGGAGAAGGAAATCCGCTTGTCCTGGCTGCACATCTGGATACACTTGGCGCCATGGTAAGATCCATTAAGGCAAACGGAAGACTGCGTCCAACAACCATCGGAGGTCATCAGTGGACAACTGCAGATGGTGAAAACTGCATGGTTTTTACAAAAGATGGCAGAATGTATACAGGGGTTGTACTCAACAATGAGCCGAGCGCTCATGTTGCGGACAAAAGAAGTGACCGCAATGAAGCTGATATGGAAATTCTGCTGGATGAAAATGTATCCACAAAAGAGGATGTACTGAAACTTGGAATTGAAAACGGTGACTATATTGCGATGGATCCAAGAACGATCATCACACCATCCGGTTATATCAAATCCAGATTCCTGGATGACAAGCTTTCTGCAGCAATTCTGCTTGGTATCGCTAAATGGGTGAAGGATGAAAACATCACATTAAAGCGTAAAGTAACGCTTGTCTTTACAGTACTGGAAGAAGTCGGTTATGGTGGCAGCAATGTGCCATCCGATACAGCAGACATGATTTCTGTTGATATGGGATGTGTTGGTGGAGATCTTCTGTGTACAGAAAGAGAGGTATCCATCTGTGCAAAGGATTCCGGGGGTCCATATAATTATGATCTGACCTGTGAACTTGTATCCCTTGCGAAAAAACATGAGATCCGTTATGCCGTAGATGTGTATCCACATTATGGCTCCGATGTGGAAACGACATTACGTGCCGGATATGATATCCGCCATGCTTTGATCGGACCAGGTGTCTATGCATCTCATAACTATGAAAGATCCCATATGGATGGGGTGTGGGCAGCTTATACACTGCTTGAAAAATATCTGAGTGAATAAGAAAAACAGACCGCGGTCTGTTTTTTCAGATATCAAGGTAATGGCTTGTTTTCACTCAGATAAAGCTCATACCATTCATCATGTTTCAAACTGACGTCAGATGCCTGGCACAGTTGTTTCAGATGGGCTGGATCTGTTGTTCCTGCGATTGCCTGCATTTTTGCAGGGTGGCGCAGAATCCAAGCAGTCGCAATGGCAGATTTGCTGACACCATACAGATCCGCGTATTTCTGCAATGCTGCATTGAGATTTGGATATTCTGGATGGTCCAGAAACAGTCCTTTGACAAAATCAACATTCAGAATGGACCAACACTGAATCAGGATATCATTGAGTCTGCAGTAATTCAGAATATCACCGTCTTTGTTGAGGGCATATGCATCATCCATATTGACATGGATTCCTGCGTCCACCATGCCAGCGTGGGCAAGTGAGAACTGCAGCTGATTGATGATCATCTTTTCACCGGTCTGTTTTTCCAGTAATGCAATCTGATATGGATTCATATTGGATACACCGAAGTATCTGACTTTGCCTGCCTTTTTCAACTCAGCAAACGCTTCCGCAACTTCCTTCAGATCCATGAGTGCATCGGGTCTATGCAATAAAAGAATATCGAGATGATCTGTATGCAGACGGTTCAGGATACCATCTGTGGAAGAGAGGATGTAATCCTTGGAAGCATCATAGCTGATGCCTGGTTTAATGCATGTTTTTGACTGCAGAATCATCTTTTCCCGCAAAGATGGTTCCTTTTTTAGTACTTCTCCAAACAGCTGTTCACTTCTGCCACCTCCATAGATGTCAGCATGATCAAAAAGGTTAATTCCTTCATCCAGGGCAGTATGAATCAGATCGGATACCTGTGATTCTGATTTTGATGCGATACGCATGCATCCAAGCGCAATTTCGGATACGGATAAATCCGTATTCTGAACAGGAATGTATTTCATGTAACAATCTCCTTCACTGTTATTATTGTACAGCCTGTTTTGCATCTGATGAGAGTATTCCTGAAAAGAAAACAGAAAAACCGTGACGGTATTACCATAAACGTGGAGACGGAACACCTGAAGAGGGATTATTTCATCAGAAAACAGAAAAATATGATTCTTGTTGAAGCTGACTCACGAAACGGGGTATAAAACTGTCAATGAACAATATCGGTTATCATGATCAGTTATATCGTTTCCCTTTTTCGCATTTGTGCTACTTGATGGGATAACAACAGGACAGTACCGCTGAAATTGGTACTGTCCTGTTGTTTGAAATATTTTTAATTGTAATTGTCCCGTTCCAATACGGTAATGGATTCCACATGAGGTGTATGCGGGAACAGGTCAAATGGAAGGATTGTAACCGGATGGTACTGATGCTTGAGATCGTTGAGATTCTTACCAAGTGTGGAAGGGGAACATGAGATATAGATGATCTTCTTCGGCTTGACTTTCAGAATGGCTTCGATCATCTTTGCATCCATTCCTGATCTTGGTGGATCAACAAGAAGTGTATCAACGGATGACTTTGCGGCAGCCTTATAAAGACCTTCCGCAGCATCCATACACCAGAATTCACAGTGATCAATGTGATTTGCTTCTGCATTAGCCTTGGCATTTCGGATCGCCTTTGGTACAGATTCAATTCCGATCACATGTTGTGCTTTAGAAGCAGCCATCAATGACATGACGCCTACACCACAATATGCTTCTACCAGTGTTCCACATGGATCAATCTTGGAAACTGCTGTTTCATACATTTTTTCTGCCTGTGGAACATTGAGCTGGAAAAAGGATTCCGGAGAAAGGGAAATGGTCACTCCACCCATGGTGACAGGCATTGTGTCATCTCCTGCCAGTTTCTGCAGAGAACTGCCGAAGATCTCAGGGGTTTTTGGATCCGTGTTAATGGACTGGAACACACCTGTCATACCTGGAATGGACATGATGTCATTGATCAGTCTTTCCGGAATCTTTGTCTTACCTGTAACAAATGTGCACTGACTCTTTCCGTCAATGGCGCGGATCACCAGATACCGGATGCCTTTCTGAAGCTTTGGATCATAGTCACGCAGATGAGCGTTATTGATATATACAAGTACCTGTTTGCGGACGGCTTCCAGTTCATCGGAATGAATGATGGAAGAATCAATCGGATGGTAGTGGTTTGTACCTGGTACATACATGCCTGTTGTGACAAGCTTATGAGATTCCTGTACCGGCAGTTTGCATGCACTGCGGTATCCGATCGTTGCTTCAGATGGGCGGATGTCTCTTACAAAATGAGAACGCACACCTGCATATTTATAGATGGCTTCACATAACAGCTGTTTTTTATATTCCAGCTGTTTTTCATATTTCATGATCATCAGAGGGCATCCTTCTTCAATATAGTAAGGGTATACTGTTTTGACTCTGTCCTTGCTGAACCATGTGATCTTATTCAGTTTTGCTCTGGCGTAGGTGTTTTTCTGTTCTGTGATTTCTACTTCTGCACTTTCGCCTGGAAGTAAACCGTCGCAGAATACAGGCTTACGGTCAATATAACCGATGCCTTCACCATTAATACCGATTTTCTTGCATGTGATTTTCATAGTATTTCTCCTTAAAAGGCACAGCAATTATATCAGTTTTGTTCATAATGAAAAGATGTAAAAAAGTTTCATAGCTTGAGGAATCTTTCATAGAACACGGGTGAAGGCAATGTGAATTTAAAAGGAATTAAATGTTATGACATGGAAATTCATGTGCAAAACAGGTAAAATCTAAATGAACTGAAAATCTTTGTATTTCCAGCATAAGGAGGAGAATAATGAAGAAGATCTTATCTACAGTTCTCGCCGGATTCATGGCAACATCTCTTGTTGCATGTTCTTCTGGCAGTACATCCACATCCACTTCTACAGGTGGAGAAGAAAAGTCCGACATGAAAGTCGCAATGGTTACTGACTACGGTGACATCACTGACCAGTCTTTCAACCAGACAACTTATGAAGCTTGTAAGGAATGGGCATCTGCTAATGGTGTTGATTTCAACTACTTCAAGCCAGCAACAAACGAAGATGCTGACCGTGTAGCTTCCATTGAAGAAGCAATCGAACAGGGCTACAACGTCATCGTTATGCCAGGTTATGCATTTGCACCTGCAGTTGTAGAAGTTGCTCCTGACTATGAAGATGTCAAGTTCATCGCTTTGGACGTTTCACAGTTTGACCTTGACTCTGCATCTGGAACATCTGACTGGAAGTCTGACAACACATTCTGTGCAGTTTACCAGGAAGAAATCGCTGGTTATATGGCAGGTGTGGCAGCTGTCAAGCTTGGCTACAAGAAGCTTGGCTTCCTTGGCGGTATGGCAGTTCCAGCAGTTATCCGTTATGGTTATGGTTTTGTTCAGGGTGCTGAAGCAGCAGCCAAGGAACTTGGCTTAACAGATGTTGAAATCAAGTATGCATACGGCAACCAGTTCTATGGCGATGCTGATATCACAGCACGTATGGACACATGGTATGGCGCAGGTACAGAAGTTGTCTTTGCTTGTGGCGGTGGTATCTTCACTTCTGCAGCTGAAGCAGCAGCTAAGACAAATGGTAAGGTAATCGGCGTTGACGTTGACCAGGCAGCTACAATCGATGGTGACTATGGCGAAGGCATGACAGTTACTTCCGCTATGAAGGGTCTTGCAGCTACAGTCAACACACTGTTAACAGAAATCAAGGGCGGAAACTGGTCCAAGTATGCAGGAACACTACAGAACCTCGGCATGGTTTCCGGCGATGATCCAACTGCTAACTATGTACAGCTTGGTACAACACAGTATGATGACAACTTCACAGAAGACGACTACAAGGCTCTGGTAGCTGATATCTACAGTGGCAAGATTACAATCGACAACAGCTCTGATGTAGATCTGTCCGCTTATGAAGGCACAGTAGCAGTTTCCTTTGAAGGCAACATCAAGTAATTCAATCTGTTGTGGAAAGAATATTCCGAAATTTCGGGATATTCTTTTTTTATGCGATTGAGAAAACGCTTTGAAAACGGTAAAATAATGGAAGTAGATACGGAAGGAGATCATCGCTATGGACAAAGAGATCCCATATGCAATTGAGATGATTGACATTACCAAACGCTTCCCGGGTATCATTGCCAATGATCATATTACACTGCAGTTGAAAAAAGGTGAAATACATGCATTGCTTGGTGAAAACGGAGCAGGTAAATCAACACTCATGTCCGTTCTGTTCGGTTTATACCAGGCAGAAGAAGGAATCATCAGAAAAGATGGTAAGGAAGTAAAAATCAAGGATCCGAATGACGCCAATGACCTTGGCATCGGAATGGTACACCAGCATTTCAAGCTGGTTCAGTGCTTCAGTGTATTGGAAAACATCATTCTTGGTGTCGAAGATACAAAAAACGGACTTCTGGATACATCCAGAGCAAGGCAGAAAGTCATGGAGCTTTCTGAAAAATATGGTCTTGCGGTAAATCCGGATGCAAAGATTGAAGACATCACGGTCGGTATGCAGCAAAGAACCGAAATCCTCAAGATGCTGTATCGTGATAATGAGATTCTGATCTTTGATGAACCGACTGCGGTTTTGACACCTCAGGAAATCGAAGAACTGATGAAGATCATGAAGAATCTTGCTGCAGAAGGCAAGAGTATTCTGTTCATTTCTCATAAGCTTGCAGAAATCATGGAAGTTGCCGACCGCGTAACAGTGTTAAGAAGAGGCAAGTACATTGGAACTGTCAATGTATCGGATGTGGATGAAAAGGAACTGTCCCGCATGATGGTCGGCAGAGATGTACAGCTTGTTGTAGATAAGAAACCTGCCGAACCAAAGGAAACGGTTCTGCATGTAGAAAACATGACGGTTGCTTCCAAGGTGCACAACAACAATGCGGTAAAGAATGTGTCTTTTGATGTACATGCAGGTGAGATTGTATGTATTGCCGGTATTGATGGAAACGGTCAGACGGAACTTGTCTATGGCCTTTCGGGTCTTGAACCGCTCAAGGAAGGAAAAATTGTTGTGGATGGTAAGGAGTTAAGCAATGCTTCCATCCGCGAACGTTCCGCTTTGATGTCCCACATTCCTGAAGACAGACAGAAACATGGTCTTGTACTGGATTATCCTTTGGATTACAACATCGTTTTGCAACGATACTGGCAGGATGAATTCACCACAAACGGTTTCCTCAATAAGCCTGCAATCCGCCAGTATGCTAATGAACTGATTGAACAGTATGATATCCGTTCTGGTCAGGGAGCTGCTACAATCGCAAGATCCATGTCCGGTGGTAACCAGCAGAAGGCAATTGTTGCCCGTGAAATGGACAGGGAACATAAGGTACTTCTGGCAGTTCAGCCAACAAGAGGACTTGATGTCGGTGCGATTGAAAATATTCACAGACGTCTGATTGAACGAAGAGATGCAGGGGATGCCGTACTGCTTGTTTCTTTGGAACTGGAAGAAGTCATGAATCTGTCCGATCGGATTCTGGTTATGTATGAAGGTGAAATCGTCGGTGAACTGGATCCGAAGAAAACCAATGTGGAAGAACTTGGTCTTTACATGTCCGGTGCAAAGCGTGATACAGAAAGGAGCAATGCATGATGGAAAAGAAAAAATTCTGGCAGTTGCCTGGCTTTCAGACACTGCTGACGTCTCTGATCTGTATTGTTGCAGGGCTTTTCGTAGGTTTTGTCATTCTGTTTTTGATTGCACCACAAGGTGCTTTTGAAGCAATTGTTACCATCGTATTGAACTTCCTGACAAAAAACAGTGTCGGTTCGATGCTGAAGGCTCTTGGTAATACACTGATCAAGACAGCGCCATTACTGATGTGTGCATTGTCGATCTGTTTCTGTTACAAGGTAGGCTTATTCAATATCGGTGCTGCAGGTCAGTATGAAGCAGGAGCAGGAGCAGCTCTTGCACTGGCACTGATCTTCAATATGCCATGGTATGTCTGTCTTTTAGGTGCAGTTGTTGCCGGTGGATTACTGGGTGCTTTGACTGGTGCCTTAAAGGCTTATCGGAATGTCAATGAAGTCATTTCCGGTATCATGCTCAACTGGATTACACTGTATGCAGTGAATATGGTACTGTCTAGTCCAGCTTCCAAAGATACAGCTTCTCCATATACATGGGCTTTAACGCAGAAGAATCCTTCTGCCATTCTTCCATCCCTTGGTCTTGGAGCTCTCTTCAACAATAACAAAAACGTTACCATTGCCGTACCTCTGGCGATCATTTTCGCCATCATCATCTGGGTGGTTCTGGAAAAGACAAAGTTCGGGTATGAACTCAAGGCAACCGGTTACAACAAGGAAGCTGCAAGGTATGCAGGCATGCATGAAAAAAAGAACATCATCATCACTCTGATGATTGGTGGTGCATTGGCTGGAATCGGTGCTGCCTTCATGTATCTGTCCGGTTTCTCCAAGTGGGAAACAACCATGGCTTCTGTACCAGGTATGGGCTTCAATGGTATTGCGGCTACATTCCTTGGCGGTCTGCATCCGATTGGAACGATCTTCTCATCCTTCTTCATTCAGAATATTACGGATGGCGGATCTCTGATCGACCGTATGTTATATCCGTCTCAGATCTCTGATCTGATATCCGGTGTCATCATCTACTTCTGCGGATTCGTACTGTTCTTCAAGACAGTGATGAACACACGGAGAAAGAAGACTGACAGGAAAGGAGAAAACGCATGATTTTACTGTTACAGTACACAATTATCTTTGCCTCCGTGCTGACTCTTGTTGCGCTTGGTGGCTGTTTCTCCGAACATTCCGGTGTCATTAACCTGGGACTGGAAGGTATCATGGTTATGGGGGCTCTTGGTGGAGCCATGGCAATGAACATGTTCAGCTCAGTTTCAAATCCATTCCTCATGATTCTTATTGTGTGTCTTGCAGCAGTGATCTTCGGCATGCTGTACAGCTGCCTGCTTGCTGTAGCGAGTATCAACTTCAATGCCGATCAGACACTGGTTGGAACTGCGATGAATCTGCTGGCAACTTCTGTTGCGGCTGTTATGGTACGTGCATTCAACAGTTCAAGAAATCCGGATGACGTATCTACGATTCTGAAATATGTCACTCAGAAGAAACTGTTTATTGTCCGTATTGGGGGCTTTGAATTCAACTGGATGATGCTGATTGCGGTTGTATTGCTTGTTGTGATGTACATCATTCTGTATAAGACAAAATTCGGTCTGAGATTACGTGCGTGTGGTGAAAACCCACAGGCAGCAAACTCTGTCGGTATTGATGTTTATAAGATGAGATGGGCTGGTGTGCTGATTTCCGGTTTCCTTGGTGGACTGGGTGGTATCACATATATCATGTCTGGTGTATCAGAATGGAAGTTTGAAGCAGGTGTAGCAGGTTTTGGTTTCCTGTCTCTTGCGGTCATGATCTTCGGTCAGTGGAAACCACAGAAAATCGCTCTTGCGGCAGTTCTGTTTGGATTCTTCCGTGCACTTTCCAATGTCTATACAGGCATCGGTTTCCTGGCAGCTTTGAATATTCCTTCTTCTGTATACAACATGCTGCCATATATCATCTCACTTGTCGTTCTGGCATTTACATCCAGAAATTCCGCTGCACCAAAGGCAGAAGGTATTCCTTACGATAAAGGACAGAGATAATCATACAAAGACGGTTGATCAAAGACCGTCTTTTCAATGAAGGGGGTTATTGAATGAAAACAGAAAGAACATTTCCATATGCACGTGTTACCGTAAAACAGGAGGTATCCATTAAAAAAGGACATCCGTGGATCTATGCTGATGAAATCACAGAACAGAGTGAAGTGATTGATAATGGGGGCTTTGTTGATGTCTTTTCCCAGAAAGGAAGCTATCTTGGTACAGGCTTCTACAGTGAAAAGTCAAAGATCAGAATCCGTTTATTGGGAAATAATGCCAATGAAACCTATGGGGATGCCTTTTTTGAAAGAAAGGTTGCCTATGCCATTGCATACCGCAAGGATGTCATGGGTGAAGATCTGAAGGCATGCAGACTTGTGCATGGGGAAGCGGATGGCTTACCAGGACTTACCGTGGATCGATACAACAGCATTCTGGTGACGCAGGTGGAATCCTATGGAACGGAAATGCATAAGGATGTGATATACCATGCTCTTGTAAACCAGCTTGAAAAAATGGGTGAGACGATCGATGGGATTTATGAAAGAAATGAAGGTGAACTGAGAAAAAAGGAAGGTCTGCCACAGTATAAAGGCTGGTATGGCGATCGGCATCCAAACAGTACCATTACACAGATTGTCGAAAACGACATCGTGTATGAAGTGGATGTGGAAAATGGGCAGAAGACAGGTTTTTTCCTGGATCAGAAATATAACCGTAAAGCGATCTGGAAACTGGCAAAAGGAAGAAGTGTTCTGGACTGCTGTACTCATACCGGTTCCTTTGCCCTCAATGCTGCAAAAGCTGGCGCATCTTCCGTAACCGCAATGGATATTTCAGAAAGTGCACTTGAAATGGCGGAAAGGAACGCAAAACGAAATGATCTGCATCTTTCCTTCAAACAGGGAGATGTGTTTGATGTGCTGAAGGATCTGAAAAAAGAACATGCTCACTTTGATTTCATCATTCTTGATCCACCCGCCTTTACAAAATCACGGAAGACATTCCATAATGCCCGCAATGGTTACCGGCAGGTAAATGCGGATGCAATGCGGCTATTAAAGCGTGGCGGCTACCTTGCCAGTGCATCCTGTTCCCACTTCATGCCGAAGGCAGAGTTTGAAAAAATGCTTGTTGATGCAGCAAATGATGCTGGGGTAGGTATCCGGATCATTGAACAGCGTGGAGCAGCTATGGATCATCCGGTCATGCCTGCTGTACCGGAAACCGAATACTTGAAATTTTTCCTGCTTCAAATCATTTAAAGATTACGAAAAGCGCATGAAAATGGTAAAATAGATATGATGAAACGAGGTGATCGGTAGTGTTCAAAGTAAATGATATTGTTGTATATCGCAGAATCGTATGTCGTATTGTCGGAAAACACAGAAGTGATTTTACTAAGGAGATGTGCTATATCCTGGTCCCATATCATGCAGAGGAGGGATCCACAAGAATGCAGGTACCGATTGCCAATAAGGCAGGGCATTTGCGTTCTTTGATCACAAAAGAAGAAATTGAAGAGCTGATTGCTTCTACAGCGCATATTGATTTATTGGAAAACAAACCAGCCAATATGAAGAGTCAGTATGCAAATCTGTTGAAAACAGATGATATTCACGATCTGATTGCCATTATCAAAACATCTTATTCCAGAAATCAGGCGCGGATTGAAAATCATAAGAAAACAGCATCCGTGGATGATGAATATCTGCAGAAGGCCGAAAACTACCTGTTCAATGAACTTGCTGTAGCTTTGGATATGAGCTATGAGGCAGCTAAGGAATATTTTAATTCAAGAGTCGAACAGGCATCCAGATAATTACCACAGGACAGTATGAAATGCTGTCCTTTTTTATATCGTAAAATAGTAAAATTTCTGTTTTCAGATGATGCGTTTTTTTGGTATATTAGTTGGCGTGTTTTAAATTTTGGGGGAAAGAATGAAACGCGAACTGACAAGAAAAGATGAACTTGTAAAACTCTATCCACAGCTGATGGGGGATATTGCTGAAGCATTGACAAAGATGGGAAAATCTGAAGGTGAACTGCTTGAATATGTGGAATTCCATTTTGGTGGTAACAGCTATCGGATCTTTGCCTGGCTGCAGGCAGGGTCCTTTCATTACATCATGGGAAAGCCTGGAATTTACCTTTTGAATGATTCCAGTATTACGGTAGATGATCCAGATGCGATATTTGTGGAAACAAACGATCCTTCTGTACTGGTCATGCCTGCAGGAGCAAGAATATATTTTGCTTTACCATATGATCTGCAGGTCAACATGCTTGTCAATCAGGAAAAAAGAGGATGGAATGAGGAATATTTCATCATGACATGTGGTGGCAGTGTTTTAGAAAAGGCATTTCAGTCCAAAAAAGGAACAGAAATCTGCAACAGCCTGCAGAAAGTGGCAGAAGACTATCAGGCATGTTTTGATTTTGAAAGCAATGCACTTATGTATCTGAGCAGTGATGCATTTGATCTGTATTCCGCAAAACCATTTTCAAAACGGATCCGTGCAAACAATCTGCCGATGTTTAAAGGTGTATATGAAGCGTGGAAAGCTCTAACTGATAATAACAGCAGTGGTTCCTGGTGCTTTATGGCATATGATTTTGATTATCACGGCAACCAATATCGTCTGACATGTGGAAACCTGGTGGAATACGATATTTTCTACAAGGATGCCAATGCGAAGATCAGAGAAAAACTGCTGAGTATGGGAGCAAAAGATCTGCAGTTTGTATGCAGTAAGGTCATGTAAAAAAGGACGATATTTTACCGCCCTCAACACTTCTATTATACGCTTATAAATTTTCAAAAAACAGACTGTATTTTATGCCTGTGCATTTGTATATTATAGGTGTCAAAAGAAAAGAGACCTGATTCAAAGAAAGAGAGGTACTCAACATGAGGAAGGTGTTACTCGAATATCGTTAATGTTCCTGCAGGAAATCAGACATTCAACGCAGGAACACCACCATCGCAGAAGATGAAGAAATCCTGATTTGTTACAGAAGGTGAAAGAAAAGATCTGAACCTGAAAAAAATTCTTCATCTGATGTTTTGCCAATCAAAAAGAAAGAGCTGTCTGACATGAGGGTAGACCAATGGACAGTTACATCACATACAACTGAATATTTCAAATACTGAAGGAAACTTCAGATCATCAAGATCTACGATCAAGATCAATACCTGAAAAAGCAGGTTATCATAAAGATCAGAAACAAGGCTGTTACCGATGAAAACGGACAGCCTTTTCATTTCCACTTTCGGGAACTCTAAAAGGAAGGTAGAGCATTTTATATTGAGTGTGTAGTATGATTAATAGAGTTTTTTGATAAGGGAGATGAATAACATGATTGAAAATGTAAAAGCTGTTGCGGCAGATATTGATATGACATTGACTGCCAAAGGTGGAGATCTGCCGGAAGCTACTGTAAAGGCATTCCGGATTCTTCATGAAAATGGTGTCAAGCTGGGACTGGCTACCGGCAGAGTCATTGAAGAAAGAGAAAAGAAGTTCGGTACGACATGGGGACTTGGCTTTGATTTTGATTTTATTATCGGAATGAATGGCGGTATGGTGTATGATCGTCAAACGAATCGTACATGGCAGACAGAACTGCTGACAACAGAAGAGATGAAGGAAACATTGTCCTATATGATGCCTCTTGTTGAAAAGTATGAGATACCTGTCAATTGCGAAGGGGGAGGAAACATCAATGCGATGTTCATCCAGGGAGAACTTCTGGAAGCAGAAAAAAGACATGGATGGATGTTTGAAGATCATACTGGAGATCTTGATGGATTCTGTGCGAAAAGATGCTTTAAGATTCTGTTCCGTTGTAATGAGCATGTCGATGAAATCAGGAATCATTTCCTGGAAAGATTCGGGGATACATACCAGATGATCGAAACATTCCCAGGTACTGTTGAAATGATGCATAAGGGCATTGATAAAGGTAATGGCATGAAGATCTGGACAGGCTGGGCAGGTATTGATATGAAAGAGTGCATCGGCTTTGGGGATAACGAAAATGATAATACACTGTTACAGGACTGTGGTCTTGGAGTATGTCTGAAAGATGGTAATCCAAAGACGATTGCCGTTGCGGATGCGCTGACGGATTATACTTGTGCAGAAGGCGGCGTCGGGCACTATCTGATGGATCATTACCTCAAACCAAAGGGACTGATGTGATGAACCTGTTTTTGGAATATTGTAATCTTTCCAGAAATAATCATATCCTGTTTATCGGCAGAATGATGACCGCCCTTGGTTCCATGGTATTTTCCATGCTGACGCTGATTCTTTCACAGAAACTGGGCATGGACGCTACAACCATCGCGATGGTCATGTTTGTATATGGCTTATGCAATGTGCCACTTGCTGTGATTGGTGGAAAACTGGCAGACAGATATTCCAGAAAGAAGATCATTGTATTGTGTGACCTGTGTTCCATTGTTGCCTGTTTCTACACCGCCATGGTGCCGCTTTCATACTTTTCTCTTGCCGTATTTGCCCTTGGAACATTATTACAGTCCATGGAATGGTCAAGTTATACGGCACTTATTGCGGATCTGACTCCATCGGATCAAAGGGAACAGGCGTATTCTCTGAATTATCTTGGAACAAATCTTGGTATGATTCTTTCTCCAACTCTGGCAGGGATTCTGTTTGGCAATCATCTGGCTTTGATGTTTGTTCTGCAGGGAACCGCTATTGGTATTTCTACACTTCTGATCTGGTTTTTTCTGGACGAATCACAGACATATGAAAATGACAATGTCTATGAACAGGCACAGGAATCAGTCAGTTTATGGCAGGTGATCAGGGAAAACAGACTTGTGATCTTCTTTGTTGTTCTTCTTGCGATGTATTTTGCAGTGTATAACCAGTACCAGTATCTGCTGCCGCTGGATATGGGAAGGATACATGGAGAAACCGGTGCTCTGATTTTTGGGACAGTATCTTCCATCAACTGCATCACGGTTGTCATCTGTACACCAGTCATCACAAAGCTGTTTTCTGAAAAGAAGGATATTTGGAAAACCGCACTTGGCAGTCTGACTGTTACGGCAGGTTATCTGCTGTATCTGATAACCAGAAGCTTTGTACCTGGATACTATATTGTCATGATCGTATTTACATGGGGTGAGATTCTGCAGTCCATTTCCATGGACTCCTACGTCACCCGTCGTGTTCCTTCCTCTCATACCGGCAGAATCGTTGCTTTGGAAAGTGTTACACAAAGCATCTTCATGGGCGTATTCCAGGTGCTTGTCGGCTGGATTTATGATCTGAGTGGTGCTGTACCAACCTGGATTGTTGTGATTGGAACAGGTGTGATCACAACGGTTCTTCTTGCAGTGCTTGCCAGAATAGATCGTAAGAAATATCCTCAGCTGTATGTTGACAAACTACAGGCAAAGTAGGAAAATACCGATACGTGAGGGAGTAATCTGCTTGTATCAAGTGGTCGTTCAACATACTGGGAGAAATCTCTGGACGACATTAAATGATGAGACTCATGTATGACTGTGTCATGCATGGAGTGTATCTGTAAAGCAAATCCGGGCATGAACGTGTCCGGTTTTATTATGGAAGGAAAAAGAATATGAACTGGGATCTTCTGTTTTTTACCAACAGCATTGCATTAGGTGTGGGACTGGCTATGGATGCCTTTTCTGTCTCACTTGCAAACGGACTGAATGAGCCTTCTATGAAAAAAACAAGAATGATACTGATTGCAGGTATCTTTGCGCTGTTCCAGTGTGTGATGCCGTTAATTGGCTGGATCTGTGTCCATACAGTTGTGCAGTATTTCAATACTGTATCCATTCTGATTCCATGGATTGCTTTGGCATTACTTGGCTATATCGGAGGAAAAATGCTGTATGAAGGAGTGCATCCTGAAAAGGAAGACGATAATAACAATGATCATGCATTGACCATGAAACTGCTTATGGTGCAGGGGATTGCAACATCCATCGATGCACTGTCCGTCGGTTTTACCATTGCCGAATATGACGTGGTTCACGCTTTGATCAGCTGTATGATCATTGGAATTGTGACCCTTGGTATCTGTCTTGCCGGATTGTATCTGGGAAGAAAATTTGGCACAAAACTGGCAGGCAAAGCAGGTATTCTTGGAGGAATCATTCTGATTGTCATCGGTCTGGAGATCTTTATTTCCGGTGTATTCATGTAAAGGAGCAACCGATGAAAGCAGAAGCATTTCTGAAAAGCAATCCTGTGCGATATGCAGGTATACGTCAACTACCCGGCAATGAATTGCCAGGCTTGAAGAGAATGATCTGAGGATCATTCGCATCAACTTACCCGGATACAGCGATTCCTACAGTAACGATGCTACTGTATTTCTCTGCCAGTTAAGGGGCTGTTATCATAGCGAGTTGCCAGCTATGAGACAGGATTTACTGTCATACTCTAGTTAAGAGATATCGGTATACCGGATTCTTTCAGATAAAGAAGTCCGGTATTTTTGATGTTTATTGCCGCATTCAGATCTCGTATGTGATGTGTTCCACACTCAGGACATGTCCATTCTTCAACACCCAATGCAATATGGTCATCACCTGTGCATACATAACCACAGGAAGAACATGTCTGTGTGGTATTCTTTGGATTAACAAGAATACAGATTCTGCCATGCTTTGTGGCACACCATTCCAGCTGAGTCAGGAACATACGCCATCCACTGTCAGCTATGGCTTTTGCGACTCTGTGGTTTTTCATCAGATTTCTGACTTTCAGATCTTCCGCAAACAGGAAATCGTGGTTTTTAACTTCTCTGTCAGCTGTTTTTCTGATAAAGTCTTTTCTCTGGTTTGCCACATGCTTGTGGATTTCAGCCAGCTTCTGACGCTGTTTCTGGTAATTCTTTGATTCGCTCAGTTTTCTGTTATCATTCTTTGCACTCTCATACATCCTGGATAACTTCCTTTGTGCTTTCTTCAGCTTCTTCTCAGATTTCTTCAGATACTTTGGTGTATCAATTACAGTTCCATCAGAATCTGTAA
>CAMCSA010000031.1 GCA_945877405.1 uncultured Erysipelotrichaceae bacterium
AATGATCCTTGGATCATTCTCTTCAAGCCTGGCAATTCATTGCCGGGTAGTTGACCAGGCTGAAACCTGTATTGACTATGAAACGATCGGGCAGGCAGTACTGGATAGTGTACCCGGCTATTATGGTACATATTTCCTGTATCATTTCATGCCGTATCTGCAGGGGAAAATCGAAACCATTGAACAGCAGCAGGCATATGAGAACATCATTTCCTTCTGGGATCATACCGGGATTCATATTCCATTCCTGTTGAGAGTATCAACAGAACTGATCCCACGGCAGTCGATTGAATCCATGGTGAAACAGGAGAATGAGCGGATGCAAAGACTCTTACAGATGAATGATGAGGATTATGAGAAACTGAAACAGCTGCAGGATTATGGCTACAACGATGTATTTCTGAAGAATATGATGATTCTTTCTTCGTCCTATCGTCAATATCATGAACTTCTGGAAAAGATCAATCAAAGACTCGCTGTGGATATCGGTCTGCACTACGACTCAGATTACAATCTCGTCATGCATGAAAAATAAGGCACAGAGTTGATTCTGCGCCTTAGTTCAGTTGTTGATTCCATGATGGACGTAATAGGATGTATCGGACAGTGTTTTGAATGTATAACCGTTTTCCAAAGCCCATATGATCACAGGTTCCACCGCATCAACCGTAAAGGATTTGTAGTCATGTTGAAGGACAATGGAAGGAACACCGGCAGCAGCGTTGCGAGATATTCCGTTTCTGATGTTATCGATAATAACATTGGTATCCGTGATGCTTCCAGCATCTCCGCTTGATACATTCCAGTCAAAGTAGACAAGCCCTTTTTCATAAGCCTGATCCACAAGTTTTGACATGATACCTGTACTGTAATTGGCAGACACTGTATTGGAAGAACCGCCAGGGAAACGGAACAGATTATTGGAAGTGCCTGTCAGCTGTTCGATGACATCTTTCTGTGCCTGATAATCACTCCAGTACGCATCTGTGTTCTGATAGATGGATGCATAGTTGTGTGAATATGTGTGTACACATACGGTATGGCCTCTTTGGGCTTCCTGGATAATATAATCGGTATAACCATACATGGAGGTTGTGAAGAAGGTTGCTTTGACATTGTATCTGTCAAGGATATCAAGCAGTCTTCCTGTTGATTCTCCAGGGCCATCATCAAATGTCAGATAGATTGTCTTTGGTCCATCGGATGTGGCTGGATTGTTGATCGGCTTTGTGCGTATTGTGATATTCCTTGTCGCAACAGTCGTATTGTTATGACTGTCAGAAACCGTATAGGTCAGAGTATATGTATCGCATACATCTGTATTCACACTGCCTTCGACTGTAACCTTTGATGTGACATCTCCATCGCAATCATCCACTGCCGTAAAGGAATCTGTGAATGGTGTTCCCTTATAGAGAACTAGATCGGTACCATCCGGGAATGACAGTTCTGGTCCTTTACGGTCGTCATAGCGGATTTTTCTTTTCTTTACTGCTTTGTTGCCGCTGGAATCTTTGACCGTATAAATGACTTCATCATCTCGGACTTCTCTTTCTACTGCCTCACTCAGATCCCCATCATGAATATCGTTTGCTGCAAAGCCTTCTTCCTGATATTCATGGTTGAATGGTGTATAGGAATCTGGATTTTCTGTTAAGGTGATTGTCGGTGGGGTTGTATCAACAACACTGACATTTCTGCTTCTGGAAGCTGTGACATTGTTATGTTCTGCCTGATAGGTGATTAAATAATGTCCTGTCTTTTCCGGATTGACTGTATTGGATGCAACTTTCACATCCACTTCTTCCCGAATAAAAGGAAGCATGGTACTGCGATATATAGCAGATGCGCCAGGGTCTTCATAATTCTGCATGTATTCAATACTGACATCATCTTCTCCATGGATGGTCAGCTCGATTTCCCATCGGTTAAAAACGAAAAAACAGATGGCTGCCAGACACAGAAACCCTGCAGTGATCAGAAGAAACAGAACGGGTTTAGATTTATGGTGTGATGGAGGTTTTGCATAGTCTTTGAGTTTCATAACGATCCTTTCACGAAAGATTCAGGTTCTCACCATTACTTTCCACAATTGTAATATGTTCTGCTTTGATACCATACCAGATGAATGTACCATCTGACAGGGTATCTTCTTCACCATGTTCCAGCTGCACCACCGCAAAGCCGAGATGCTGGATGATTTCAGCATTGAGAATACGTTTGGGCTCATCCTGTTCCATGGAATAGTAGTATGGTTTCTCACTTGCATCAGGTCCATAGCAGGCAACATCAGGATCAAGGCTGATTGTCTGAAACAAAGTGATTGTGTGATGGCTGAATCGGACACAGTGGTCTCTGACCATCTGCATCATAGCGGTGAAGATTCCTTTTCTGCGATAACTTTCAGTAACATAGGCATTACAGATGATACAGCCGACAGAATCCGTTTTCTGAAAAGAAATATGGTGGGCAAAGGCTGTTTTCATGACATACAGGCATGACTGTACCCATGTGTCAATATCCATGATGGCATCGCTGATTTCATCATCATGCAGTAAATCATCAGTTTGAGCACAGATTGCAGCGATATCTGCAATGACGGTATCGCCATCAAATACAAGCAGAACAATCTTTTCCGGTTGCAGAAAAGGCTGTGCGAAAGAAGTCAGAGGGTAGGAAATCAGACAGTACTGATATCCATAGCCATCTTCTTCCATGCACCAGTTACCTGAATGCAGTTTCAGCCAGGAAAGCATCTGCTGCTTTGTAAAATAACTTCCTCTTTCAAGAAAGGAAAGTATTTTCAGAATATGTTTTTCTTCAACCTGTTTCATGTTATCTCCGATAAACCCGTACAACAAAGGAAGCTGTGATTTCCATGGATTCCTTTTGTGCCAGACGTTCAATATCTTCTTTTTTTGTACGATGAACATATGGTGTCATTTCAAATAATGCCATCAGTGTATTATGATCTGCTGTGAATTTCTGTGTGATGATTCTTTCATCCAGTAATTCCATTGTCGTATCGAGTGGCTCCACAATGTTTTCATATGGATGTTCATATAATGCCTGTTTCATTTCAAACAGATGGTAAGGGGCAGGGGATACGAAAATGAATCTTCCACCCGGCTTGAGTACCCTCTGTATTTCTGCATCCGCAAACGGCGCAAAGCATGTTACACAGGCATCCATCGATGCATCAGGTAGTGGCAGATGGAAAATCGATGCGACTGCATAATGCGTAGAATGGTCAGTTCTTGCGGCATACTTCAATGCCTCTTTTGACATATCAAAGCCATATTTTTCGCGTACAGGAAAGGAAGATGTATAGTAGCCTTCCCCACATCCAAGATCAGCCAATGTATCACATGGTTCTTTTTGAATCATATCGCAGATCGTATTTCTTAAAAAATCATAACTGCCACTATGAAGGAAGTTGGTACGCGCCTGTACCATGGCTTTGTTATCGCCATGATCGACGGACTGTCTGATCAGAAGATTGACATAACCCTGTTTTGCGTAATCAAAGCTGTGTCTGTTTTCGCACACAGCACTTCTGTTTATTTTATCAAGCGGTTTTCCGCAGATTGGACATCTTAACTTCATGCACCCATTATAACATAAGAATGATTTGACCTATGGTCAAAAAGTTGTATCACATGTGTTGACCGGTGGTCAAAAGGATGTATAATAATGATGAAAGGAGGGCGTGCATGCCGGATAAAGAAGAAGAAAGACGTAACGAGTTCATGGATGCTGCAGAAAAACTGTTCAAGGAGAACGGTATTGTTGATACAACCATCAACTCCATCGTCAAGGAACTGGACGTCGCAAAAGGTCTGTTCTACTACTATTTCAAGTCAAAGGATGATGTCATTGATGCCATCAGTGAGAAATATAACGAAGCATTCAATGAAATGATGAAAGCATCCATGGATCGTCCAGGGTTTGATGAAAGACTCAATCAGTATATCGAAAACTGCATTGCGTCCTTTGCCAGACTTCACGATCAGCTCAAAGGAAAAGGTGAGGATGTGGATCTGACTCCACTGATCAGCCGTTCCATGGAAGAAGCACGCAGTGCTTCCATTGCAGGACTTGAAAAACTGCTGCAGGAAGGTATATCCACAAAAGAGCTTTCCCTGCATCATCCGCACCAGTATGCGGTTGTCATTGTCTCAGGTATTATCACTCTTGTAAAAGAGGGAGAAGACAAGGCACTTATTATGGAAATAATCATGACTCTATTAGATAGAGATGGAAAGGAAGAAGAAAATGTCTGAAAACAGAAATGGTGATTTCGAAAAGAAAGTCAATGATATGGTCGATGATCTGATGAAAAAGGTCAACGATGTCGCAAAGGAAGTTGTGACAAAGTTTGATTCTGAAAAGGAAAAAGCACAGATCAGAAGTGAGATCGGTCATAACAGCAGAGATCTGACGAAGGCTTATGAAAAGCTGGGCAGAGCGTACTACGAAAGTGTATCCAAAGGTGAACCGATGGAAGAAATGAAGGATACCATGGAAATGATCCGCTCCAAGGAAATGCTTGTAAAGCTTCTGAATGAAAAGCTGGATGGCTTAGACAGGTAAAAAACAAACCTCATTGAGATTGTTCAATGAGGTTTATTTGTTTCTGTATACGATTCTGCCGTTTGTCAGATCATATGGAGAAATTTCAACTTTGACCTTATCGCCAGGCAGAATTCTGATATGATGAATTCTCAGTTTTCCGGCGAGAGTTGCACGGATATCCATGCCGTTAGTCAGTTTGACTTTGAATGCATTGGAAGAGATTTCTTCAACAACGCCCTCCATCTGGATTGCATCTTCCTTACTCAAGAGCAGTTCCTCCTTGTATTGCATGCAGATAATACCATAAAACCGGTTTTCGTGCATTAAAAAACATGCACATTATGCATGTTTTCGTTTACTTTTGAGGATGTCTTTCAGCAAATGAGTAACTGCATCCGCAATAATCCTGTCGATACAGGTTCCACTGGCAGCAGATCTGTTCTGACTTGCGTGCACCATCCGCCTTCTTGAAATCAGAAACAAGCCAGCTGATGTTGTGCCCGGATGCCACCTGCATACCAATCTCATTGATCTTTTCTGAATCTTTCTGACGGGAAAAAGTCAGAACGGAAGATACGAAGTCAAAGCCATGAGCTTCTCCATAGGCAGCGGCTGAAGCAATTCTGTATGCATAACAGCCAAAGCAGCTCTTCCATCCTTCCGGATCCGTCCCTCTGTTTTTCAGAACTGTTTTTTCATAGGTGTCGTAGTCATAGCTGTCCTCCACAAGCGGGATTTCATCATGCCATCTTTCATGCAGATAGCGTTTCAGCTCAGATAATCTCAGATCATATTCCTGCTTTGGCCAGATGTTGGAGTTGGAATAATACACCGTCACTTCACATCCGTTTTCATGCAGGAAATCAAGTGGCCAGCATGCACATACCACACAGCACACATGCAGAATGACTTTCGGTTTACGATCCGGAAACTGATGTTTGAACTGTTCCAGTACTTTGAGACACTCCTTATGGTAATTATGTCTGCTGCTGGATTTTCTTGACATCAGATAGGCGATGTATTCCTGCTTTTCTGTTTCATTCATCCGTGAGTAACATGCAGTCGCCAAAGGAGAAGAAACGGTATCTTTCCTGGACTGCTTCCTGATAGGCTGCCATGATTCTGTCATAGCCGGCAAGAGCTGTAATCATCATTAATAATGTTGATTTTGGTAAATGGAAATTTGTCAGCATACCGTTGATGGTATGGTATGTATATCCAGGATAGATGAACAGCTTTGTTTCCAGTGTGCATGGCTCAAATCTGCCATAGGCATTCCATACGGATTCCAGTGTTCGTACAGAAGTTGTACCGATCGCAAAGATTCTTCTGCCTTCTGCTTTTGCCTGATTCAGTATGTCGGCGGCTTCTTTGCTCATATGGCATACTTCAGCATGCATATCATGATCTTTGACATCTTCGGTATCCATTGGGCGGAATGTGCCTAAGCCGACATGTAATGTGACATCCACAATCGTAACGCCTTTTTCTTCCAGCTTTGCAAAGATTTCAGGTGTGAAGTGCAGACCTGCTGTAGGGGCAGCAGCACTTCCTTCCACCTTGGAATATACGGTCTGGTACCGTTCCGGGTCATTCAGTTTTTCATGGATATATGGTGGTAAAGGTACTTCACCCAGCTGATCCAGAATCTCATTGAAGATGCCATCGTAGATCATTCTGAACTTACGCAGTCCTTTTTCACCGATTTCAAGACATTCCGCCTTGAGTCTGCCATCATGGAAAGAAATAACGGTTCCGACTTTGACTGTTTTGGCATTGCCGACAAGGCATTCCCAGATATCATCTTCCATCTGTCGTAATAACAGCACTTCCACATGTGCACCTGTGATTTCCTTTGTGCCATACAGACGGGCAGGGATGACTCTTGTATTGTTGCGTACAAGTACATCACCTGCATGGAAATAATCCAGGATGTCATAAAAGTGTTTATGTTCATTGACATCATTGTTCATATGAACAACCATCATGCGAGAAGTCTTGCGATCAGATAATGGTGTCTGGGCAATGAGCTCTTCCGGAAGGTTGTAGTCAAAGTCACTTGTTTTAATATGATTCAGATCCATCAGAAACCTCTTTCATCAAATTTCATTTCCGCAAGTGTTTCATCACGGAATGCAGCAAATCTGTCTTCTTTGATTGCTGTGCGGACATCCTCCATCAGCTTCAGAAGGAAGCGGACGTTATGGATGGAAAACAGGCGTGTACCGAATCCTTCATCTGCACGTGCAAGATGATTCAGATAAGCCTTTGTATAGTTGCGGCATGCATAGCAGTCGCACTTTGGATCAAGTGGGGTAAAGTCATCTTTGTACTTTGCCTTGCGGATGTTAATACGACCCTGGCTTGTCATTAATGTACCATGACGGGCAAGTCGGGTTGGTAATACACAGTCAAACATGTCAATGTTGAGTGCCACCCCATCCAGAAGATCATTAACAGCACCAACACCCATCAGATAGCGTGGTTTATCAAACGGTAAAGGTGCTTCTGCCATTTCAATCATCTTACGGAATGTTTCCTTGTCTTCGCCAACGGAAGTTCCTCCGATTGCATAACCCGGGAAGTCCATTTCCACAAGCTTTTCAGCACAGTATTTTCTCAAGTCCGGATATTCACCACCCTGAACAATACCGAAGATCGCCTGCTCATCTGGTCTCTGGTTTGCATTTTTACCACGTAATGCCCACCGTAATGTCCGCTCCATGCTTGCTTTGGCATATTCATAGGTAGCAGGATAAGGGATGCATTCATCAAATGACATCATGATATCCGCTCCGATGGCATTCTGAATCTGAATGCTTTTTTCAGGGGAAAGGAACATCTTGTCACCATTGAGGATGTTACGGAATTCAACGCCTTCCTCTGTGATCTTTCTTGTTTTGGCAAGAGAGAATACCTGGAATCCACCGGAATCCGTCAGCATCGGACCTTTGTAGTTCATGAACTTCTGAACGCCACCTGCTTTTTCCAGGATTTCCGGTCCTGGACGTAACCACAGATGATATGTATTGGCAAGTACAACACCACTTCCCATCTCATATAACTCCTCTGGAGAGATGAATTTGACGGTTGCCTGTGTACCTACCGGCATGAACATCGGTGTTTCCACATCACCATGTGGTGTATGCAGAATACCTGTACGGGCACCGCTGTTTCTGTCAATATGTGTTATTTCAAATGTAACTGGAACCATTTTCGTTCTGCCACTCAAAATGTGATTAAACAAACTTAAACACATCGAGATATTGTAAGTTCTTGCGAACATTACTTACTGCTTCATTGTGCATGCTTTTGTAGTCACAAGTGACATACTACTCACAAGTTCTTGTGCACTCCACAGTCGTAAATTCCCGACTAAGCCATCGGTACATACTTACATTTGCTTGTTTATGCAATTGTGTAAGTTATT
Organism: uncultured Erysipelotrichaceae bacterium; assembly: GCA_945877405.1. Taxonomy (GTDB): domain Bacteria; phylum Bacillota_I; class Bacilli_A; order Erysipelotrichales; family Erysipelotrichaceae; genus Bulleidia. Next base: position 8,006 of record CAMCSA010000031.1, read on the forward strand.
GCATCTCTTAAATTAAGACTTGCATTATAGTCTCTATCTGCCATGTACCCACAATCGCATTTGTAAATTCTATCTGAAAGTTTCAAATCTTTCTTTATAGCACCACAACAATGACATAATTTTGATGATGGATACATTCTATCTACAACTCTTAATTCGATACCATTTTCATCACATTTATTTTTAAGCTTGGTTCTGAACTCATAAAATTTCTGTGACGCAACAGCTTTCGAAAGATGACGATTCTTCATCATACCTTTTACATTCAAATCTTCAATCGTTATATAAGATGGCTTGGTTTTCACTATCTCGGCGATTGTCCTGTTAATGTAATCAGCACGGATATTCTCCATTTTCTGATGAAGCTTTTGTACCTTAAGCTTTTGTTTTTGTATATTTGCTCTTTGAGTGACTCCTCCTTTCTTTAAATTTTCATATTTGCAAGAGAGACATCTCTGCTCTCTGTACAACTGTTTCTCTAATTTCTTTAATCTTGCCGACTTATTGATATTTTTATAGGTTTTACCATTTGAAACGATCGCAAAGTCTTTTAAGCCTAAATCAATTCCTATACCCTCATTACTATTATCAGCAATTTCAGTATCTGGAACTTCAATCAATACTGATACGTAGTATCTGCCTGCCTTAATTGATACTGTACCGCTTTTAATCACCCACCCATCTTTACTTGTTGGTATGTAACCTTTTTCTTTCAGCCTTACCCAACCAAGAGTAGGAATGTTTATACGATGTCTTTCGCATCTGCAATCTGTTGGATTATTCTTTACGAAGTACATCTTTACATCAGATTTTCCTTTTTTCTTAAATTTTGGAAAACCGCTTTGGTTTTTAAAAAATCTTTTAAAAGCAATATATCCATCTTCAATAGATTTCTTAACAGATTTAGAAGATACTTCCTTAATCCATCCTTTGTCAGGATTGTTGGTGATATACTCATTGTTTATCCAGACACTGAATGATTTTCCACTCATAAACTTTTCGCCTTTGTCGTATAAAGTTTTATTATGGCTAAGGTAGAGGTTATAGATATATCTGCAAGTACCAATCGTTTTGTTAATCTTGACTTTCTGCTCTGATGTCGGATTGATTTCCGTCTTGAAGCTCTTCAGCAATTTCCTCATCCCCTTCTATTTGTTTTTGGTACTTGTGAAGTCCATATAACCTGCAAGAGAACACATGGAGTATTGAAATGATACCCTGCACGAGTTCTTCTTGTGGCGATAGTTCTTCATGATTCACGATCACGATGTTTGTATGAAACTTCATACAGAGTTTTTCAAACCAATCATAACCAAATCTGACAAATCTATCTTGATGTGTGACTATGATCGTTTTAATTTTTCGTTCCATTACTTCATCTAATAGTTGATTCCACTTTTTTCGGTTGTAATTAAGACCGCTTCCATAATCTTCAATACATTGGTCAACAATGATACCTTTTGCATTACAAAACTCTCGTAAAAATATTACCTGGTTCTGTAAATCATTTTTTTGATTTCCTGTAGACACTCTGGCATAAATAACAATTTGACGATGATCGTTTTCGGTATGTATGCCTTTAAATTGCAGATATTGGTCGTAAGTGTAATAACGCCTGTCAGTTGGAGTACGATTTGCTTTTAGAATCCCTTCTCTATCCCAACGCTGTAATGTTTTTACAGAAACGCCCAATCATTCAGCGAAATTTTTTGGTTTGTAATTAGTGATATTTGACGTATTCATAATATACCTTTGTGAGTATATTGAAACATTCAATCACTAATGTCAATATTACCGATTATTTAAATGCTCCTCCTTAACCTGAATAGTATACCAAATAAACAGGCGCAGTGGAATGAATAGTCATGTTATAATAATCCCATGAAAACACAGAAAATCCGTGTCAGAAATCTGTCTGAATCACTTCTGAAATCAGGTGTATCCGTTCATGTCAAACCGGTTCCGGTGCTGACAGGCTTTATTGCGGCAGGTGCCATCATGGTCATTGCCAATTCGTCTTTGATTCTGACAGGCCTTGGCTTAATCATGGTAGGTGTCTTTGGAATTGCCATTTTCCCGGATCGGGTTCTAGTGACATTCCTGGATGACTGCATGGTATTATTCAACAAACCGGATCGTTCTATGTGCATGCTTGTCTATTATGATGAGGTTGTGCATTGGCAATACGTATACCGGAAACACTATGATCAGCTTGTCATTACACTAGTGGATGGAAGCACAGAAGTACAGGAAATGTTTTCCTATTCTTCTGTTTATCAGCAGCTGAGTGTTCGTCTTGCGGGAAAGCAGCTCAAAAGCATACGCATCAGAAAGGAAAATGCATGAAGTTTACAGATGAAGAAAAAGTACAGGAATGTATGAAACATATGATTACAGAAAAAGAGGCAGATCGGATGAGTGAACTGTTTCAGATGTTTGCTGATTCTACAAGACTGAAGATCATGAATGCATTATTTGTCAATGAATTATGTGTATCTGATCTTTCCAATCTGCTGCAGATGAGTACCAGTGCCGTCTCTCATCAGCTTTCCAACCTGAAGAAAACAAAACTTGTCACAACAAGAAAGATCGGTAAGATGGTGTATTATTCCATGGCGGATGAGCATATTGAAAACATCTACCGCATGTCTTTGGAACACATCAACGAAAAATAAACTTTTTCCAAATCTTTACAGTACAACGGTAACAGACTTTACCGTTGTTTTTTATTCTTTACGTGTACCAGATGAAAAGGAGTGAAGAATAACATGTTTGATACAAAGAAATTTCTGGCAGCAGGTATTGCGATGGCAATGCTTGCAGGATGCGGATCTGCCGCATCCACAGCATCCACAACAGGTGGAGCAGATGCATTTGACACACAGGAGGAGATCACAGTCATCTCCCGTGAAGATGGTTCTGGAACAAGAGGCGCCTTCGTTGAATTGACTGGCGTGGAAGAAAAAAATGCGGAAGGCAAAAAGGTTGATCGTACAACAGCTGAAGCACAGATTGTTTCCAGCACATCCGTTGTTCTGACAACAGTTGCCAATGATGCATACGGAATCGGTTACATCTCCCTTGGTTCTTTGAATGAATCCGTCAAGGCAGTCAATGTTGATGGGGTAGAACCGACTGTAGAAAACATCAAGTCCGGCAAGTACTCTCTGGCCCGTCCATTCAATGTGGCAATCAGAGAAGACAACAGTGATCCGCTGGTAGCTGACTTCATGGCATATGTTCTGAGTGAAGAAGGTCAGGCAATTGTTGAAGATGCCGGTTATATCGCAATCGATGGAGCAAAGCCGTTTGAAGGCAGCAATCCGGAAGGCGGCATTGTTGTCGGCGGTTCCTCTTCCGTATCACCGGTCATGGAAAAGCTGATCGAAGCTTACAACAGCATCAACACAAACGCTACAGTTGAAATCCAGACATCCGACTCTACTACGGGTATGACAAATGCAGCTGAAGGCAGCTATGACATCGGTATGGCTTCCCGCGAACTCAAGGATTCTGAAAAGGAAGCAGGTCTAGTTGATACAGTCATCGCTACAGACGGTATCGCAGTGATCGTCAACAATGAAAACCCTGTTGAAAATATCACAAAAGATACAATCAAAGGCATCTACACAGGTGAAATCACAACCTGGGCAGACGCACAGTAAAGACAGCTGCTGTGAGGCTTTCTCTTCAGGTGAAAGCCTCTTTATTTCAAAGGAGGTAAGGCATGAAATGGAGTCAGACAATTGAGTCAGTCATGAAATATGTATTCCTTGTGGCAGCGGTATTTTCTATAGCGGCAGTCATTCTGATCTGTTTCTTCCTGTTTGCCAGTGGTATTCCGGCAATACGGGAAATCGGTGTTGTGAAGTTTCTGTTTGGAACAACATGGGCTCCTTCCAACAATAAATATGGCATTCTGCCGATGATTGTAGGAAGCCTCTATATTACAGCCGGTGCAATTCTGTTCGGTGTTCCGATCGGAATACTGACAAGTGTGTTTATGACATTCTACTGTCCGAAAAAGATCTATCGTCCGCTCAAATCCGCTACGGAACTGCTGGCAGGGATTCCATCGGTTGTTTACGGTTTCTTCGGTATGATCGTACTTGTACCAGCTGTTTACCGATTTGAGAAAATAATGGATATCTCAGGTAAGGGTAACTCCATCTTTACGGCTTCACTGCTGCTTGGAATCATGATTCTGCCATCGATTATCGGTGTGTGTGAATCCGCATTGCGGGCAGTACCGCAGTCTTATTACGAAGGCTCTTTGGGACTAGGCGCAACAAAGGAAAGAACGATCTTCAAGGTGATTCTTCCAGCAGCTTCCAGTGGTGTTCTGGCTGGGGTTGTCCTTGGAATCGGAAGAGCAATCGGCGAAACAATGGCAGTTGTCATGATCGCCGGAAATCAGCCGCGTATTCCGACATCCATCTTCAAAGGTGTGCGTACAATGACAGCCAACATTGTCATTGAAATGGGATATGCAACGGATCTGCACAGGGAATCCCTGATCGCAACAGGTGTTGTTCTGTTTGTATTCATACTTCTGATCAACGCAAGTGTTGCAGCATTAAAACGAAAGCAGGGAGAACATGCATAAAAGATATTTAGGATCCAGAATACTGAAAGCACTCGTCTTTCTTTCAGCAGGCATCACACTCACTATCCTGCTGCTTCTGATCGGCTATATCCTGATTCAGGGTGTGCCGCATCTGAGTGCGAGCCTGTTTTCACTGGAATTTACAACAGACAATCAGTCAGTCATACCGGCTTTGATCAATACGGTCATTATGACAGCTGTATCACTGCTTGTAGCTGTGCCGGTCGGTATTTTCTCTGCAATCTTTCTGGTTGAATATTCAGGTAAAGGGAACAGGTTTGTTGATCTTGTACGAATGACAACTGAGACACTGCAGGGAATTCCATCAATTATCTATGGTCTTTTCGGTATGCTGTTTCTTGTCTACAGACTTAAACTTGACTACTCGATCCTCTCCGGTGCTCTGACACTGGCAATCATGATTCTTCCACTGATCATGAGAACAACGGAAGAAGCACTCAAATCAGTGCCAGATCTTTACAGAGAAGGATCATTTGGACTTGGTGCAGGAAAGCTGAGAACCGTATTCCGCATCGTACTGCCATCGGCTGCTCCTGGTATTCTGGCAGGTATTATTCTTGCGATTGGCAGAATCGTCGGGGAAACGGCAGCTCTGATCTATACAGCCGGTACAATGGCCAAGGTTCCATCCAGCCTTCTGGGGTCTGGTAGAACACTGGCAATCCATATGTACCTGCTGTCTACAGAAGCTCTCTATCTGCCGCAGGCATATGCGACTGCAGTTGTATTACTTGTTCTTGTGATCGGAATCAATGCCTTCAGCAATTTCATTGCACGAAAACTGACGAAAGGAAATATATGAACAAACTGGAAATCAGAGATCTGAATCTGTATTATGGTGACTTCCATGCTCTGAAAAACATTCAGATGGAAATTGAAGAAAAGAAGATCACTGCCTTTATCGGTCCTTCCGGCTGTGGTAAATCCACACTGTTAAGAAGCATCAACCGTATGAACGATCTTGTGGAAGGGTGTAGAATTGAAGGTCAGATTCTTCTGGATGGAAAAAACGTATACGACAGGAATACGGATATCAACATGCTGAGAAAACGGGTGGGTATGGTATTTCAGAAACCAAATCCGTTCCCGATGAGTATCTACGATAACATTGCCTATGGACCAAGAACTCATGGAATCCACAACAGAAAAAAACTTGATGAAATTGTAGAAAAGTCATTACGGGATGCGGCAATCTGGGAAGAATGCAAGGACAGACTGAAGAAAAGTGCATTGGGTCTTTCCGGGGGTCAGCAGCAGAGACTCTGTATCGCAAGAGCACTTGCCTGCAATCCGGAAGTACTGTTAATGGATGAGCCAACAAGCGCACTGGATCCGATCAGTACTTCTCACATTGAAGATCTTGTACTTGAGCTCAAAAAGAACTATACCGTTGTAATTGTGACCCATAACATGCAGCAGGCATTGCGTATTTCTGACAATACGGCATTTTTCCTGCTGGGTGACATGATTGAATATGGACCAACGGAACAGATCTTCTCTGTTCCAAAGGACAAACGTACGGAAAACTATATTACAGGAAGGTTTGGATGATGAGAAATCGATTTGATGCACAGTTGAAAGAGCTGCAGGAATCCATGGTGGAGATGGGAAATGCCTGTATCCATGCATTGGCAGATACAAAGGAAGCTCTGTTGAATGGAAATCGTAAAAAGGCAAAAGAAGTGCTGACTTCTTCTATGGCAATCCGCAGAATGGAAAGAAACATTGAAGGGCTTTGTCTCAAGTTGCTTCTTCAGCAGCAGCCGGTAGCCTCTGATTTAAGAGTGATTTCTTCTGCTTTAAAATCTGTCTATGATCTAGAAAGAATCGGGGATGTAACAGGAGATATTGCCAATCTGATTCTCAAGGAAAATGTATCGATTGCTTCCGATATTCTCAATCTTTCCGCAATGGCAGAGCAGACCGGCATCATGGTACGACAGGCAATCGAATCATTAACTACGCAGAATAAGGAACTGGCGGAAAAGACCGTAGCGATGGATGATTCTGTGGATGCCTGTTTCAAACAGGCAAAAAAGACACTGGCGCAAAGATTTACTGGGAATGATACAGGTATGGAATATGCTTTGAATCTTCTGATGGTTGCTAAATATTTTGAAAAGATCGGTGACCATGCGGTCAATATCGCAAACTGGGCTTTATTTTCAGCCACTGGAATACTGAGTACTGCACAGGAATGACAGCTGAAGAAAACCTCAGCTGTTTTTCTTTGTGAAAAACAGTGAATCATGTTTTCCTGACGTGCTATGATAATGCACGAAAGAAGAGGTAAGAAGATGTTGAAGTGTAGAGAATGCAGAGTTTGCAACGGCAGAGCGTGTGCCGGTGAGATACCAGGACTTGGTGGTAAGGATACGGGAAGTTCCTTTATCCGGAATGTGGATATGATGCAGAAAGTCAGAATTCATATGGATGTATGCTGTCAGGATGCACCGATTGATCCTTCCTGCAGCATTCTTGGGATGGATCTATCAATGCCGGTCATGATTGCACCGATTGCCGGTATCAATAATAACTATGGTGCAGATCTGAGTGATCATGACTATGTCACAATGACAGTAGAGGCAGCAGAAAAAACAGGTATTCGTGCCTTTACCGGGGATGGCATTCATATGGATTCCATGTTCCTTGATCCAGCTGGTGTGATAGATCAGTATGGTGGAAAGGGCGTTGTAACTATGAAGCCATGGGTCAAAGAAGGCATTGATGCAAGAATTGAAGGCATGAAGCATCTGAAATCAGAAGCAGTTGCGATGGATGTGGATGCGGCTGGACTGCCTTTATTACGCGCAGGTAAGACACCGGTTGAAAACAAGGACTGCGAAAAACTCAGATATGTACAGGAAACACTTGGCAGACCTTTTATTGTCAAAGGGGTGATGAGTGTTTCTGCAGCTTTGATGGCTAAGGAAGCAGGGGCTGCCGGCATTGTTGTTTCCAATCATGGTGGTAGAGTTCTGGATGATTGTCTTGCGAGCATTGAAGTACTTCCTGAAATCAGAAAGGCAGTCGGGAATGACATGGTCATCTTGATGGACGGGGGAATCCGATCCGGTATGGATGTATTCAAAGCACTGGCACTTGGTGCAGATGGCGTCCTTGTCGGTAGACCTTTTGCCTTGGCTGCAGTCAAGGGTGGAACAGATGGACTTGTCAGCCTGATTGAAAAATATAAAGACCAGCTTGTACAGACAATGCGGATGACAGGCTGTCATACACTGGCAGATATTACAGCTGATAAGGTTGCAGTAAAATTCTGAAAATAGTTACATTTTATGTAGCGTGTTTACAGAAACCTGTTTCCATTCTATAATATTATTTACGAGAAATGAGGTAACAGGTACAAAATGAATACTTATGCTAACAATGCCTATTTCTGGCAGAAAGTGGATACACTCTTCCTCTCCGGTAATCTCAAGCAGGTCAAGAAAAAAGGTGAAGTACATGATACCTTTAAGAACCTTGTATTTCCAACAGATTATGGCAGACTGGAAGATCTTGTATCTCATACGGGTAATGGTATTCCTGTTTATATGGGAAGTGGAAACCGTAACCGTATTACTGCACTGATTGTGGCAGCAGATATCCTGACAAAGGAGCTGGATGTCAAGATTCTTGTCGGATGTGATGAGAAGGAAACAGAAGACGTTTTGCGTTATCTGAATCAGACAGATTTCCAGAAAACAGTTCTGATTTCAAGAGGATCAGATATTCCTTCCTGGGGTGTAACAGACAACTGAGGAAACTGAGGCAGTCGATATGACTGTCTTTTTTTGTGCGCAAAAAAGGCACAGGGGAATGTGCCTTTCAGATCAGTCGGGAATATTCTGTAACTGGGAAGGAATACCGTTGAAGTCCAGTGTAAAGTCGGATCTTTCATGTCCTTCCATCAGTTTGGCAGCCTTTGTGAAGGCTTTTCCATAAAGCTGTGGGAAGGATGCGCAGATCGTTTCGTGAGGCAACCATGGAAGGGTATAAGTCAGATGATCATTGTTGATGATCATTTCATCATACTTATCCACAAGCATCATATTGGAAAAGGCATGATTTCCCAAAGCAACTTCAATTGTTCTGATCGCAAGATATACACTGCGTCGAGGATACAGCAAAGCTGTCCACATCGGGATTTCCTGGATTGTTTCATAAAACCGTTTTTCGCTGATATCCAGATGAAGAACATCGCGGAACATGGCATGATACATTGCGGCAAGCTTACCCGCATCCTTTTTATTGACACGCAGATCCCGGTAAACATCGTATGCTCTGATATCCTTACCTCTTTGATGCATGATCCATACATCAATTTCAGCTTCAAGACCTACATGTGTTTCAGTCTCCTTGTCCTTCTGCTCCCCACAGATGGCAGAAGTCACAGCATAGACAAGGGGATGTACCGAGGAATCCAAAGCATAGTGGCAAAGATATCCGGCGATATAACTTGTCAGATCCTTGTCCTTTTTTGCATAGTTTTCAAAGTAATGAATGATTTCATACACTTTATGTTCATGCATGAGGTTGCCGTATTTTTTGAGTGAACCTGGTAGAAACGAGGCTCTGGAGAAAAACAGCAGGTCAGGTCCCTGGGAACCAAGAAGATACATCGGCATGTTTTCCACTTTGGACTGTACATCTGTGTTCAGACGATACACGTCTTTGGCAAATGCGACGTGAGTTGTAGCAGCTGGCATCAGTCAATTGACTCCTGGATCCGCTTCATTGTTTCCGCAAGGCCTGCAACCTTCTTTAAAGGCAGGGAGCATACCGCAACGCGGATGCCATGGTTAACACATACTGTATAGATGTGTTCATCCATTAATGCCTGATGATAACGGTTGCGGAAATCATTGTCCTTCATGGAAAGAGTGACAAAGAAACCTTCCTTATATGGATATGTTTCCAGTCCACAAGCCTTTGCTTCCTTTAAGAAGATGGAAGATCTTTCTGCCATCAGATCAATGTACTTCTGCTTTTCAGCAAGCAGTTTTTCTCTGTCCTGTGTCACAAGCCATGTGAAGTTTTCCATGGCGGCATTTGGAATGTTGGACCATGTCGCTCTGGCTTTCTTTTCAAATACGATTTCTACTTCACGTACTGCTTCTGCACTCTGGTTGAGAATAATGGCTGCACCACATCTTAAACCATAGGATGTGAGTGTTTTGGAACAGCTGAAGGCAACAACAACCATTGCATTTTCACTCAGATCATTCCATGTTTCCATGTATGTTCTGGAGTGATCCAGATCGTTGGAATAATCGATATAGGCAATATCATCAATCAGGATGAATGGAACCTTTTTGGACACTTCGTTGATGAAGGATACAAGTTCTTTCCATTCCTGTTGTGTTAAGGAGTAGCCTGTCGGGTTATGGCATGGATCATTGATGACCATGACAATACGATCCTGCTTTTCAATCAGCTGGTTCACTTTTTCCTTTACGGAGTCAAGATTGAAGTGATCTGCTTCAAACATGGAATATGTCAGTGTATTGATGTTGTATTCATGTGCCATCAGTGTATAGCTTCCCCAGGCAACATCTGGAATCAGCAGTGTTTCACCTGCATCCAGGCATGAAGTAATCGCCATGAAGTCAGCGCCAGACCCACCTGGGGTGGCAATGACGGAATGATGCAGTTTGAGATCTGCCCCTTGAGTTACCCATTCATATACGCTCTTGCGGAAACCTGGATTACCTGTGAAGCTGGAGGCATAGGCTGCCTTGGTACGATGATCGATTTCATCGTAGTGATCAAATACTTCATCTAATGCAACCAGTGTTTCATCTTCTCCATATAAGGATCCGATTGTCGCATCAATGACATTTTCACTTCCGTTAACAGCCTTATCTTCCTTTGCCTTGTTTACGATTGCAAATACGGTATCTACAATCGGTGTGAGATCTGCCTTTTTACGTACAAAAGTCATAGTATTCTCCTTGTATTTCTTTTCCATGCAATTATAGCACTGTCCCAAGATACAAAATATGAAAAATGGGACACAGTGTTCCCATTTATCGAATCATTTTGTTTTCTTGGAAAGAAAAGGAATCGGAAATGACGTATCGGCATTCAGGAAACCACGCGCTTTAAGTGTTTTTCCAAGCAGGTTGAACAGCAGTACAAGAAGGATGACTTCCACTGGTAATAACAGTGTATTTTTGACAATGGAACGCATGAAATAATAGATATAGAGATTTCCATACAGCATGCTGGACCAGATGGAGCCGATGCATACATTGACTACGTAGTTGTTGAATGCTTTAGCAGCAGTGATACGGGCAATGGACAATGGCTTATGGTAAAGGAAAGAAGCGTAGACAAGTTCCGTCAGCATGGCACTTAATGTATAGCCAGGGAAAAACGGACCGCTTGGAGCTACCATGAATCCAATCAGATCCGTAACCATGCCGGATACCATACCGGCAACAGGCCCGATGATGGATGCTTCAACACATATTGCCAGGAAACTGAATTTGATGTGCAGACTTTCGGATAATGGAATATAGGCTGAGCCGATAATCACCTTGATTGCGATGAACACTGCCATGATGGACAGATACCTGACATCCTTCAGATGGGATGCCGAACTTTTCCAGTCTTTAAATATCATAGAAAAAAAGCCTCCTTTCACCACTCGTGAAAAAAGACCTGATTTCACGTAATGGGATGCACCGGATAACCGCAAGCGATGCTTTTCGTCTGCTCAGTTCCCAATCCTTTACAGCACTTAACGCTATCCGATGAACAAAAAGATATCATACAACCAGACAGATCACAAGGCATCACAAGCAGAATATGGTACAATGTGCAGGATGAAAACAACAGCGATAACATGTTCAGATCTCAATGATCTGAAGACATATGCAGAAAACGGTGCGGATGAAGTCATCATCGCGCCTGTTGACTGTTCCTTTTCGGCATTATCGGAAATCCAGGAGGAAAAACTGATTGACGCCATCAGTACAGCACATCAGGAAGGTATGAAGATTTCCTTTCTGATGAACCGTCTGTTTGGCCAGAGTGAGATTTCCGCAGTGTCTGAAAGAATGAATGCTTACATGCAGGCGGGTGTGGATGGTGTGATCTTTGCAGATCCAGGTCTATTGGCCGCTGCAGAAAATAACGGATATCTCAATCGTATGATCTATCAGCCTGATACCCTTGTGACTTCTTGTTTTGATGCGTCTTTCTGGATGGAGCAGGGATTGAAAAGTGTAACGGTATCTTCTCTGATTACAAAAGATGAGATCTCGCAGATGAGCACCAAAGTAAACGGATTAAGCCTTGTTGTTCATGGAAGACTGCTGATGAGCGTTTCAAAGCGCAGACTTTTAGAGGCATTCAGGGAAGAAACTGGTTTTTCTTTCCAGACGGATTACAACAGATCACTGTATCTGGCGGAAGAAAAAAGAGATGGCAGGATGCCGGTCTATGAGAATGCATATGCATGCATGATCTATTCTGACTTTGTTCAGGAATCCTTTGATGAAATGACGTCTTTTCTGAACATTGACCGGTTTATCATTGATGGAACATGGTTGAGCAGGCAGGAGAGCATTGCCGCATTACGGATTTATAAAGGCATGCTTATGGGAAAAGACATGCAGGAAGAGATTCTTCAGTATCGTAATACATATGGAAAGGAAGGCAGATTGAGCGATGGCTACTATGGACTTAAAACGATCCGATAGGTTCTGTAAACCGGAGCTGCTGGCGCCGGCTGGTGATCTTGCGCGTGCAAAGCTTGCCATCCGCTATGGGGCAGATGCGGTATATCTTGGCGGTCAGTCATACTCCTTACGATCCCGTGCTTCCAACTTTACAATGGAAGATATTGAAGAAGCATGCAGATTCGCAAAGGAATATGGGGCAAGGATTCATGTTACGGTCAATATGATCCCGCATGAAGAAGATTTTGAAGGGCTGAAAGAATATCTGCAGAAGCTGGAATCCTATGGTGTCACAGCAATCATAGCGGCTTCTCCTTCTGTCCATCGTCTTGCATATCAGTATGCACCAAAGCTGGAAAGACATTGTTCCACACAGATGTCCGTCACAAATCTTGCTGCAGCGGAATATCTGAAAAATGCACTTCATCTGGATCGCGTTGTTCTGGCAAGAGAATGTTCCATGGAAGATATCCGAAATATTGCAGGCAACTGTTCCATTGAAACAGAAGCATTCATTCATGGTGGCATGTGTGTCAACTATTCTGGCAGATGCACATTATCCAACCGTATGACATTACGTGATGCCAATCGTGGGGGATGTGCACAAAGCTGCAGATGGAACTACCATCTGTTTGAAGATGAAACTGAAATCACAAAGGATCAGCTTTTTACAATGAGTTCCCGCGATCTTTCCGTATCGCAGTATATGTATGATCTGATGAATGCCGGTGTTGCTTCACTCAAGATTGAAGGTAGAATGAAGACGGAATACTATGTGGCTTCCATTGTTTCCGGCTACCGTCATCTGATTGATGAGATTTACGAAAACAAGGCTCCATTAAGTGCTGATCGTATGGCTTATCACAGGCATGAAATCATGCGTGGAGAAAACAGGGAGGCATGTACTGGTTTTTATGCAGGAAATGCAGGTCATGAAAGTCTGATTTACTATGTCAATAACAACTCTCATGTCAACCATGACTTCCTTGGTACGGTTGTCGGCTTTGAAGAAGACGAAGTAAAGATGGAAGTGCGGAATACATTTACCGTTGGCGAAACACTGGAAGTGTTGACACCAGGTAAGGAAAACAGATGTTTTACAGTGGAATCCATCATTGGAAGCAGAGGGGATGAAATGGAAAAAGCCAACCATCCGATGGAGGTTGTCACACTGCATATTCCATTTACTGTTGGGGTGAATGATATCATCCGGAGGAAAAGATGATTCTGGAAGGAAACGTCAGTGTCAAGGCTGCCATCCTTGCGGGTAACAGAACGATTGAAAAACTGATCGTTTCTGATGATAACCACAATAAGGATACCGCCTGGATCATCCATCGGGCAAAGGAAAGAAATATACCGGTTGAAACATGCCCAAGAGAAAAGATCGATGCTTTGACTTCAGGCAGAACGCATGGCGGGTTGATTGGGGAAACTGGACTACGCACGTTTCAGAAGGAAGAAGAATGCTTGAAAGGAAATGATACGTTTGTTGTTGTACTGGAAGGGATAGAAGATCCGTTTAATTTAGGTTATATTGCAAGATCTCTTTACAGTGCAGGCTGTACAGGTATTGTGATCAGAGAAAGAAACTGGGAAGGCAGTGAACCTGTGATTGTGCGTGCATCAGCCGGAGCATGGGAATATATCAATGTTGTATCAAGCAGTGATCTTCCATCCTCCATTACATATTTCAGAAACAATGGTGTCTTTGCCTATGGGGCAATGCGGAATGATTCCATTGCCTATACACAGGGAAATTACCGTCGACCTGTTCTGATTGCGATTGGAGGAGAGATGCGGGGCTTATCACGTGGTGTACGTGATACCCTGCAACAGAATATTCATATTCCATATGCCAATGATTTCCGCATGGCACTCAATGCCAGTGGGGCAGCTTCGGTACTTGGATTTGAAGTATTCCGACAGAGAAACAGTTGTGTTTCAGGCACATACAAATGATGAATATGCGCTTTCAGAAAAATTTTTGTATACTGAAAGCGCTTTTTGTCGTTTTGCCTGTTTGAAACAGAGAATGAATACGATAGAATAGATGAGCATTATTTAAAAGGAGGCAGAAATGAAGGAAGCATATTATTTCCACGATGACACAGTCATCATGAATTATTCGAAGAAGTACATCACATACAAGCGTGATATTATCGAAACAGATCTGTTCGATGAATTCCTGGATCACTTTCTGGAACATCTGAAGGCAACACATTATGACCTTTACAATTTCCTGGCTGAAGGTGGTAAGGATAATGAACTGATTAAAAAAGAACTGAAGTTCGTGCTGACTTCACTTCTTGTCGAAACCCCGGAAAAGATCAACGATCCATATACAGAAAGACCGGAAGAAATCTCTGCGATTATTGAAGCTGGTTATCAGTACTGGAGATCTCTGCAGAGATATTCCATCCTGTTTACAACAAATTCAGAAGGATTTGCAGACCGTAACTTCATCAATGCGGATGTTGCGGAAAATGATATCGTATTACAGCTGTACCGCGATGTATCCCAGCGTGCTCAGGGTTATGAAAACGGTGTATACAGACAGCTGCAGGCAGGTACAAATGCCTCCATGCTGCTGAGCTATTATGAATGGGAAGCACCTAAGGGTTATGCGGCTTTGATCGGTATTCCATTCATCAACAAGATTCTGCTGCGTACACCACTTATCCTGCACCCGAAATTCAATAAAAGAACAAATACATATACGGATGCACCATACAACCCGATGGCTGATTTCATCAGAGGAGATCAGGAATGGATCTGCTACCCTGCAAAGGTCGGCTCCATGCTGATTTATGCATATTTCCACAGAAATTTCATCTCTTCTGCTGTTGCGATGGCTAACCTGTTTGAACTTGCAGGAAGAGAAGAAACGATGGGAAGAAAGCCTGATGCAATTATGCTGTTTGGTAACCCGGATGGACGCAAGGATACTACATTCTGGCATGATGCAGAAAATGATATCTGGATCGGTAAGATCTCAGCTGCACCTGAAATCGATTACTTCGGTTATACAAAGAAGACAATCCTGACACTGCATAATCTTGCAATGATTCAGAAGGGATGGCTGCCGATTCATGGTGCCATGGTCAACATCTATCTCAAGGATGGTACAAAGAAGGGTCTGATGTTCATGGGTGACTCTGGTGCAGGTAAGTCTGAAACACTGGAAGCTCTGTCAAATCTTGCAAGTGACCTGATTGACCACCAGGAAGTCGTATTCGATGACATGGGTACACTGCATATCGATGAAAATGGTGAAGTACGGGCCCAGGGTACAGAAGTCGGTGCCTTTGTCAGACTCGATGACCTGGATAAGGGTACAGCATATCGTGATATGGACCGTTCCATTTTCTTCAATCCGGAAAAGGCAAACGCACGTGTCGTATTACCAGCTGCTCCATATAAGGTTGTTACAACAAACCATAAGGTTGATGTATTCCTGTATGCAAACAACTATACAGACAAACGTGGTATGCATTTCTTCTCCACACTGGAAGAAGCAAAGCCTGTATTTGTGGAAGGTAAGAGATTTGCCCTTGGAACAACACAGGAAAAGGGTCTGTCCACAACATTCTTCGCAAATCCGTTTGGTCCAATGCAGAGACAGAAGGAAACATCCGATATCATTGACAGAGTGTTCACTGCGTTATTTGAACAGAACATTCCGGTTGGTGAAGTCTATACATGCCTTGGTTTACCGAACAAGGGAAACCATGGTATTGACAAGGCTGCAGAAGCACTGCTTGACTTTGTCAAAAACGGTAAATAATCAGTTATTAAGGGAATTCCAGATCATTGGGATTCCTTTTTCATTTTATTGTGAAAGCGGTTATAATGATTAACAGATACGGAGAGTTTATTATGACAATTGCAATATGTATCGGTTCTTCCTGTCATCTGAAAGGATCGGAAGAGCTTATCACAATGTTTGAAAAAGCAATCGAGGAAAACGGACTGCAGAATCGTATTGAACTTGTCGGTTCGTTCTGTCTTTCCCGCTGCAACCGAGAAGGTGTTACCATCAAGGTGGATGATAAAATCTATCCGAGAATCAACAGAGAAAACTTTGGCCTGTTTTTCAGAGATGTCATTCTGACACAATTTATGTAATAAGGAAGGAAAGAGTATGAAACCCCAGAGACTTTAAAAAAGGTATCTGGTTTTCCGATGATTACAGGAGGATTGAAATGCTGATACCGGCACTTCTTCGATCCTGGGATCATCATTTCAACTGGAGGAATTATGACTGCCACTGAATTTATCCGTCTGAAAAAGGCGGACTGTACAAACTGCTA
>CAMCSA010000032.1 GCA_945877405.1 uncultured Erysipelotrichaceae bacterium
ATATGCTCGTACACATAGACCTATGTGATATGTGAGTTGCTTCATTGTTTTCATACTTATATTTTATAAGATATACAAGCTCGAAAACAGTGTCAGATATGCACATAAAAATGCATATATCATGCAGGAACCGTAAGCAATATGAGCAAAGAAACTGTAAAACAATACATACGCAATCAATACACAGGAAAGGAACAGTGCCAATTCCTCCCACAGATGAATCAGCAGGATTCCTTGGCACATTCTTCATTGAAACGGGTGAAGAAAGTGAAATCATGCAGCTGGTGGAATACAATGAGCTGATCCGGAATACATTTCCATGTTATGACTTCATATGGCCGCTTGCATCCTGTATCAGTTCTGATGGCACAGAGTTTGCTGAGTTGGAATGCATGATCCATGAATATGATATGTATGTGGATGAGGAAATGGAAATCCCGGAAATTGTCAGCATGGAAGTGTATCTGAGTGAAGATGGAAAGAAGATTGCGGAATATACATGTTCTGAGGTTCATGGAGAAGATGACGGGAATCCGATTCGAAATCTGATCTACAGTCGACCATCGGAAATAAAACTGAATCCTGAAAAGGAATATGCGGAGCATCTTGTTGTAACGGATGAATATGGTAGAGTCATGGAAGTGATTCAGTATATGGATGATGTAAAGACCATATTCCGTTAGTTTCCAGAATTGAAAACAGTCAGATGATATGTGCTGTGCTATGATTTTCCTGTATAACAGGAGAGAATGCATATGATCAAGGCTGTAATATTTGATATGGATGGTCTGATGATTGACAGTGAACGAGTTACATTTGAAGGTTATCAGCATATCATGGGTCAGATGGGATTAACTATCACAGAAGATTTCTACAAAACACTTCTTGGAAAACCGATTAAGGGTATTTTCCAGAGATTCTATGATGTCTACGGAAATGATTTTCCGATCGAATCAGTGATCAAGGATGTTCATGCCTATATGGCAGACCGTTTTGAAACAGAAGGTGTGCCGTTAAAGGAAGGGCTTGTACCATTGCTGAAATACTGCAGAGAAAACGGTTATCGTACTATTGTGGCAACTTCAAGCAATCGCAACAGAGTGGATACGATTCTCAAGTCAGCTGATATTGAACAGTATTTCGATGATTCCATCTGTGGAGATGAAGTGACAAAAGGAAAACCGGATCCGGAAGTATTCCTGAAATCCTGTGAAAAACTTGGTGTCAGTACGGATGAGGCAGTCGTTCTGGAAGATTCGGAAGCTGGTATTCAGGCATCCTATGCAGCAGGGATCAAGGTGATCTGTGTGCCGGATATGAAACAGCCGGAAGCGGAATATGCCCAAAAGGCATTCATGATTGTATCTGATCTGAATCAGGTCAAAGACTGGCTGGAAACATTATAATGTATGACCGATGTCTGATGGCATCGGTTTTTTCCTGGAACTGTGGTACAATGCCTGCGGTATACAGGAGGATGTGAAGATGAGGCTCAACAGATATATTTCTTCCAGTGGGATGTGCTCACGCAGAAAGGCAGAAGAATACATTGAAGCAGGAAGAGTCAGAGTCAATGGTGTTGTCGCTCAGCTGACTACTGCTGTCAATGAAGGGGATACAGTCACAGTTGATCATCGTCCTGTTGTGCCGAAAAAGGAACATGTCGTGCTTCTGTTCAATAAACCGATGGGAATTACGTGCACAACAGAAACCCATGTCAAAGGGAATATCATCTCCTATATCAATTATCCTGAACGTATCTTTCCAATCGGCAGACTGGATAAGGACAGTCATGGACTGATCTTACTCACAAATGATGGGGATCTGGTCAACCAGTGTCTGCGGGTGGAGAATGGCCATGAAAAAGAATATGTTGTCAGGGTAGATCGAGTGATTACCGATGAATTTATTGAAAAGATGTCAAAGGGAGTCCGTATCTTCAATCCTGTCAATGAATCATGGGTTACAACGATGCCTTGTAAAATCAGAAAAGTCAATGATCACGTATTCAATATTATTCTGATGCAGGGTTATAACAGACAGATCAGAAGAATGTGTCAGGCATTCGACTATAAGGTGGTGGATCTGAAACGGATCCGTTTCATGCATCTGAGACTGGATGTTAAGGAAGGGCAGTACAGACTGCTTGATGAAAAGGATATCGCAAAGCTGAAAGGAAAATGAATCTGTAAACGGATTCATTTTTTTGGTTTTGAAAAAATAATTTACGTTTTCATTTCACTGTAATAAAATGCTTTGGGGGTTTTTATATGCTGGAAAAATTGAAATCTTATATCGAACCCAACAGGACAGTACGCAATGTCATGATTGTTGTGATGTGTCTGCTTGTTGCGGGTATGTGCGGATCCTTTTTTGTCGGTTTCAGTAAGGTTCATGCGGATTTTGGGGAGATCCGTCTGAATGGAACGGTTGAAATGGTCCGTAACTTTGATGAGGAAGACTATGATGAGGACTCTACCGTATGTGATGTCACATATGAAGCAGACGATGCCTACATGGTTGTTTCCTATACATACGAAGAGTATGAACAGCTGGAAAATGAGACGATTACAGCCTATGCCTATGAAACAGACAATGGGGAAACGCTGTATTTCGATCACGCAAATCCGACCATGCAGGAAGCACAGGTTGCCTATCAGTCCTACATGGCAAATGAAACAATGCCGGTATTCAACTTCGGTATTTCATTACTGATACTGCTGTTGTCTGTTGGAACGGTATTCTTCTTCTCAAAGGCATTTACGACATACGAGAAGACATGGTTTCTGACAATCATGGTACTGGCTACAGTGGTAGCGGTCATCTTCCCGGAAGAGAGTGCAAATGGTGTCAATGGAATTGTCATCATGCTGTTGTATCTGCTGGATACATTCCTGAATATTCTGTGTGAGCTGCTGATTTCCAAACAGTCCAGATACAATTTCCTTGTATCAGTACTTGTTGAGATCACAGAAATCGCAATCTGTATTGTACTGATGTACCGTTTTGCGACAATGGCAACAACACTGTTCTTCTGGCTCCCGATTGATATTCTCAGTTATATCAACTGGTCCAAGCATAAGGATGATGAAAGTGATGAACTCACTGCAGTGCGTCGACTCAAGGGATATCAGGAAGTGCTTGTCATTACAGCCATCGTTGTATGGACGGTTGTTGTGGGATATTTCCTGAGTGGGCTGGATATTCAGACGGACTTCCTTGGTGGTAACAAGTCACTGGAAACGGCAATTGTCTATATCGATGCCTGCGCATCTGCAGTCGGTGTAGCAAATGGATTATTCATTTTCTTCCGTTTAAGAGAACAGTGGATTGCATGGTATATCTGCGCATTCCTGGAATCTGTGATCAACATTCTGTCTGGCCAGTATGTACTGCTCGTCCTCAAGCTTGGTTACTTTACCAATACAACCTATGGCTATATCAAATGGACAAGATACATCAAGAGTCATCAGGAAGAAAAGAAATCACTGTTCTAGTGAGTGGATATTGATAATATCGCGATAAATCATTATAATTTACACGTATCAACAATAGAAAAAGGTGGTAATACAATATGGCAATTGAAGCTGGAGATTTCAGAACAGGTTTAACAGTCATGGTCGATGGTGATCCATGGCAGGTAATTGAATTCATGCACGTAAAGCCTGGTAAGGGTGCAGCAATTCTGAAGACAAAGATGAAGAACCTGAAGACAGGTTCCACACAGGAAAGAAACTTCAACGCAAACACAAAGTTTGAAACTGCAATGATCGAAAAGAAGGCAGCGCAGTATTCCTATTCTGCAGGCGATACATACTACTTCATGGATATGGAAACATTTGAAACATATGAACTGAGTGAAGATCAGGTCGGTTTCAACAAGTATTTCCTGATTGAAGGCAGTGACATCATGCTGGCTATGTTTGAAGGTGAAGTTCTGACAATTTCCGTACCGGATAAGGTCGTCCTGACAGTTACAGAAACAACACCTGCAATCAAGGGAGCTCCTTCCACACAGACAAAGGATGCTACTACAAATACAGGTCTGACACTTCGTGTTCCTCAGTTCATTGAAGAAGGCGAAGAAATCCTTGTTTCCACAACAGATGGAAAGTATTCCTCAAGAGCTTAATCATAAGCTCTTTTTTTCAAAGGTGAAAACAATGAAAGGAATTGCACTTGTAACCGGTGGAGCGAAAGGCATTGGTAAAGCCATTGTGGAGCGTCTGGCGGGTGATGGCTATGATGTGGTGATCAACTGGCTGACTTCAGAAGTACAGGCAGAGCAGCTGCAGGCATATATCACAGATACATATCATGTCCGCTGCATGGCTATCTGTTGTGATGTAGCGGATGAAATCCAGGTGGATGAGATGGTAAATACAGTGGAAAGAGAAATGGGATATGTGGATGTATTAGTTAATAATGCAGCCGTGGATCTTTCTGATCTGTTCTATGTCAAAACTGTGGAATCGTTTCGAAGAACACTGGATGTCAATGTCATCGGCGCCTATAACTGTGCCCGCAGGATCGGCTCCCGCATGAAGGAAAGGGGAAAGGGACACATCATTAACATTTCTTCCACAAATGGAATCAATACCTATTATCCGATGAGTATCGACTATGATGCATCCAAGGCAGCACTGAATTCATTAACACATAATCTGGCAGTGCAGTTTGCTCCGGATGTGCATGTCAATGGCATTGCACCAGGATTTATCGGTACGGAAAGTGAACTGGATGGATATGAGGATGCATTTTTGAAACAGGAGTGTGAAAAAATACTTGTAAAACGATATGGGAAGCCGGAAGAGGTGGCATCTCTTGTTTCCTTTCTGATCAGTGATCAGGCAGATTTTATCAATAATACGATCATCCGCATCGATGGCGGACAGATTGGCAGTATATGAAAAATGGCGGTGTGATCCGCCATTTACTTGTTTTCTGTGATTTTTGTCAAAGCAAGCAATATGGAAAGCTTTCCATATTCCAGAGATAATCCACCCTGCATATACAGTGTGTATGGTGGAATAACCGGTGCATCGGCAGAAAGTTCAATGGTACTGCCCTGTGTAAAGCTGCCACAGGCCATGACTTCATCAAACGGATAACCTGGCATTGGTGCAGGCATGACACGAACATAGGAATCAATCGGGGATGCTTCCTGAATGCCCTGCGTAAAGCGTACAAGGTTTTCTTCACTCTTCAGCTCTACTGTCTGGATGATATCCGTACGGAATTCATTCCATGCCGGAGATACATTCTCATAGCCGAGCTTTTCCAGCATATAAGCGGAGAAGACTGCAGTTTTCAGAGCACTTGCCACAGCGGATGGAGCCATGAACAGACCTTTGAAGAAGGCATTGTTCTGATTGAAGTTTGCTCCCTGATATTTACCGATGCCAGGAGCAGTCAGTCGATCGGCAATCGATTCAATCAGATCCTTTCTTCCGGCAATATAGCCACCTGTGGAAGCAACTCCTCCACCAAGGTTTTTCATCAGTGATCCAACGACAACATCTGCGCCGACATGTCCCGGTTCTCTTTCTTCCACAAGTTCACCATAGCAGTTGTCAACCATGATGATGACATCAGTGTTGACTTCTCTGATCTTTGCGATGACATGTTCAATCTGATCGATTGTTAAGGATCTGCGGGAGGAATAGCCACGGGATCTTTGGATTTCTACAAGTTTTACATCATTGCGTTTCAGTCTTTCGACAATTGCCTCTTCATCAAATTCATTGTCCACAAGATCAATCTGTTCATATCTGACACCATATGCCTTTAATGACTGGGTAGATTCACCACTGATGCCGATCATTTCCTGCAGGGAGTCATATGGTGTTCCGGTTAATGAAATCATCGTATCTCCATGCTTGAGCAAGCCGGAAAAAGTTAGATACAGTGCATTTGTACCACTCATGATATGAGGTCTGACAAGTGCATCCTCACAACCAAGTACGGTTGCAAACATTCTTTCCAGCTTGTCTCTTCCTTCATCGTAGTTTCCATAGCCGTTCATTTCCGCAAAGTCGGAATAGGATACTCTGTTTTCAATAAAGGCAGAGAGAATTCTATCGGAATTGTGCAGAGCCACTGCATCAATGCGATCATATATTTCTTTCAGTTCTACATCTGACTGCTTTGCCAAAGCAAGCAGCTGTGGGCTGATCTGTTCTGTTATCATCTGTTTATCACTCCTTTATACATGCCTTTCTATTATGATACAAAAACGGACTGAATGAAAGAATGAAGAAAACAATGCATATTTCTTTCGTCATATGAAACAGAAAACATGTGTTTTTTCTTTTGTATCGATATGGATCGTGATATGATTTTGCAGTCAAAATAGGGGAGAATAACAGATGAGTGGATTTTTCGGCACAGCATTAAAAGAAGACTGCGTACTGGATCTGTTCTTTGGTGTGGATTATCATTCCCATCTTGGAACAAGAAGGGCAGGTATGGTTGTTCATGGCGAACATGGCTTCAACCGTTCCATCCATAATATTCAGAATACACCTTTCAGAACAAAGTTTGAAAAGGATATTGAGGAATTCGAAGGTAATCTTGGAATCGGCGTTATTTCCGACAGCGAGGCACAGCCTCTGCTTGTCAGAAGCCATCTTGGATCCTTTGCGATCACAACCGTAGGCCGTATCAATAACCTGCAGGAACTCAAGGCTCTGTGCTTTGAAAGAGGAGTTACACATTTTCTAGAAACAAGTACAGGTGAAATCAATCCGACTGAACTTGTTGCGGCTTTGATCAACCACAAAAACAGCATCGTCGAAGGACTTGAATATGTCCAGAATGTGATTGATGGCTCCATGAGTGTACTGCTTCTGACAAAAGATGGAATTTATGCAAGCAGAGACAGACTTGGCCGTACACCGATTATCATCGGTAAAAAGGATACAGGTTACTGCATGACATTTGAAAGCAGTGCATTCCTGAACCTTGGTTATACACATGACAGAGATCTGGGGCCTGGTGAAATCGTATTCATCACACCAGATGGCATTACTCAGTGCAAGGCACCAGGAGAAGAAATGAAGATCTGTTCCTTCTTGTGGGTATATTATGGGTATCCATCATCCACATATGAAGGTGTTAATGTTGAAGTCATGCGTAATGAATGCGGCAGACTGCTGGCACAAAGGGATAAGGAAAACAGTGTGGAAGTCAACAGTGTTGCCGGTGTACCGGATTCCGGTACTGCCCATGCGGTAGGTTATTCCAATGAGTCAGGAATTCCTTTTTCCAGGCCATTTATCAAATATACACCGACATGGCCTCGTTCCTTCATGCCGTCCAGCCAGAAACAGCGTAATATGATTGCGAAAATGAAGCTGATTCCTGTTAAGGAACTCATCCGTGATAAGAAGCTGCTTCTGATTGATGACTCCATTGTAAGAGGTACACAGCTTGGAGAAACAACACAGTTTCTGTATGACAGCGGAGCAGAAGAAGTACATGTACGTCCAGCCTGCCCACCGATCATGTATGGCTGTAAATATCTGAACTTCTCACGTTCCTCTTCAGAAATGGATCTGATCACAAGAAGAGTGATTCATAAGTTGGAAGACGGCAACGTCACACCGGAAATCCTGAAGGAATATGCAGATCCTTCTACAGAAAAGTATCAGAACATGTGCGAGGAGATTCGTCGTATTTCAGGCTTTACAACACTGCGTTACCACGATCTGCATGACATGGTAAAATCCATTGGCTTACCGAAGTGCAGACTGTGTACATACTGCTTTGATGGAGAAGAATAATCAATAACCGGGTAACACCGGTTTTTGTTTTACCTTCCATAAGAAAAAGGAAGACCTGAGTCTTCCTTGAGATCATGCATCGCTGCATATTCTTTCAATGTGGATGGCAAGATAGCCTGTTTCCGTCGGATCAATGTCGAGTTTCAGATATTTTTCCATTTTCAGGACGATGTTATGAGCAATGTCGTAGGATACAGGGAAATGATTCCTTGTATATTCATCCATGTCAATCCGCAGTTTTTCCTTCATTCTGCATCGTAGCAGCAGATATTTCAGATGGGTCAGAAGTCTGGAGTAAGACAGACTGTTTTCATCAATATGAATATCCAGCATTTCTTCAATCTCATGTACGGATTCATTGATCAGAGTTGCCAGCATCAGCGTCTGATCAATTTTCAGATCACTTCTTGCCGAATGCAGATGCAGTGTAATATAGGATACTTCATCTTCATTGATTGTAATGCCGATGTATTTTTCAATGATCGGTACACTCTTCAATGCGATTTCGTACTCTTCGTGGAACATCAGTCGGATATCATTGCGGAATGGATTAGTAATGACAAGACCATTGTTCATTCTGCTTACCGCAAAGGCGATATGATCTGATAGAGTCAGAAGAATGCCTGTATCAAACTGGTCAAATCTGTCTTTGGCAAGGGTGATGATTTCACTTGCTGCTTCCAGATATACCGCATCATTTTTTGCGGCTCTTGCGGTTACATCCACACCTTTTTCCTGTACGTATCTTGTCAGCTTTGTCAGATCGGCATCCAGTACCATATTGGTCTTCTTCTGAAACCCGATACCGGTACCGATCATGATAGACTCCTGCATGGAATCTGTATCAATGACGACAACTGCATTGTTATTGAGGACTTTTCTGACTTTATACATACAACACCTTGAAAACGAAGATTATTTCAGATTGACAACCGGCTGTGATGGTTCAACATTACCGAGTCTAACTACTTCAATTGTATTGGATTCAGACAGATTTGTGAAGACCATAACGGAAGCTGTGGACTTTGCCTGTTCCTTAACCTTGGCAAGATCAACTTCCATCAGCAGATCACCTGCCTTGACACTCTGGCCATCGGAGACCTTGACATCAAAGCCTTCACCATTCATCTTGACCGTATCAATACCGATGTGCAGCAGCAGTTCAACTCCATCCACACTCTTCATACCGATGGCGTGCTTTGTTGGGAATACGAATTCAACTGTACCATCGCATGGTGCATAAATCTTTCCTTCTTCCGGTTCGAACATGACACCATCACCCATCATCTTTTGAGCAAAGGATTCATCTGGTGTGTTTGTAATCAGATCAACTTTGCCTTTGCAGATGGCATTGAATGTACCGTGCAGGCTGTTTTCCTGTGGCTTGACTTCTTCTGTAACGACTGGAACTTCAATTTCTTCTTCTGCGTGTGGGGAAGAAAGATAATCTTCCAGATTTGACTTGATAACGGATACCTTTGGACCATAGATGACCTGTACGCCATTACCTTTGACAATCACACCAGCTGCACCAGATGCCTTGAGAATTGCCTGGTCAACCTTGGAAGCATCATGAACTGTTACTCTTAATCTTGTAGCACAGCAGTCAACATCGGAAAGGTTTGCACTTCCACCAAGACCTTTAGCAATCAGAGCGGACTGTGCATCGCTGTTATTGGAAGCAGCATTTTTTGCGTTGACATCGCTTCTTGTGTAAAGCTTTGTTTCTTCATCATCATCTTCTCTTCCTGGAGTCTTCAGGTTCATCTTCTTAATGAGCATGGAGAAGACAAGGAAGTAAACAACAAAGTATACTACACCGACAACAACAATCCAGATCCAGTGTGTTTTTGCATTACCCTGCAGGATACCAAACAGAGTCAGATCGATGAGACCTCCAGAGAATGTCATACCAACACCGACATTGAGGATGTGCATCAGCATGTAGGCAAGACCCGCAAAGACGCAGTGAATGACATAAAGTAATGGAGCAACAAACAGGAATGTGAATTCGATCGGTTCTGTGATACCAGTCAGCATGGAAGTCAGAGCTGCAGAGATCAGCAAACCACCGGCAACCTGCTTCTTGTTGTCTTTTGCACACATATACATGGCAAGAGCGGCTCCTGGAAGACCGAAGATCATTAACGGGAACTTACCGGACATGAAACGTGTTGCAGCAACAGCAAATTCTGTTGTGGATGGATCAGCAAGCTGAGCAAAGAAGATATTCTGTGCACCTTCAACAACCTGACCAGCTACAGTCATTGTTCCACCAACACCTGTCTGCCAGAATGGAATGTAAAATACATGGTGCAGACCGAATGGAATCAGAGCTCTTTCCATCAGACCGTACAGGAATGTTCCAAAGTAACCGGAGTTACGGACAAGTCCACCAACAGCGTAGATACCATTCTGAATTGTAGGCCAGATGAAGAACATCAGAATACCGACAAAAAGATATACGACTGCAGAAACAATCGGAACAAATCTTGTACCACCGAAGAAGGACAGAACCTGTGGAAGTTCAATACGATAATACTTGTTGTGTAATGCGGCAACACCAAGGCCGACGATGATACCTCCGAATACACCCATCTGTAAAGACTGGATACCAAGAACGGAAGTGACAGAACCGTCATGCAGTGTATTGATGGCACCTGTGATGTCAAGCATTGCGGAAATGGATACGTGCATAACGAAGAAGGCAACAACAGATGCAAGAGCTGCAACTTCCTTTTCCTTCTTTGCCATACCAATTGCGACACCCATCGCAAAGATGACAGGCAGGTTGGCGAATACGATATCGCCGGCTTTACTCATGACATAGAACAGTGTGTAGAAAATTGTACCAGGACCCATGATACCAAGAAGGTTATAGGATTCTAACATTGTTGTATTGGTGAAGGAACCACCAATTCCAAGAAACAGACCTGCGACTGGCAGGATGGCGATCGGAAGCATGAAGCTGCGGCCGACTCTTTGTAAAACTCCGAAGATTTTGTCTTTCATTTCTCCCTCCTGTACGTGTTACATACAAAAAGGCATCAGCATACTCAAAAAAGAAATCCTTTGTCTTTTCTGAAATCTGCTGATGCCTGATCGAATCAGTAACACACAAATTTTACGGTGTTATTCTGTCATGGAATGAAAGCCCTGTCAAGCATAAATGTGAGTAATTTGTGAAAATGTGAAAATCAGATGATATCCCTGCAATCCCTGATGATGAGTTCTGCGATTTTTGCACTGTGAACGATATATGTTTCGTGTCCTTCCTTCGGCAGGATCATCAGTTTTGACTGTGGAATGTTTTTCGCAATAAATCTTGTATTTTCTTCTTTGATCAGATCCTTTTCTCCAGCCAGTACGGTAACAGGAATGGTAATGGACTGCAGCTGTTGTGCATTGATCTGAGGCTCTTTGAGCATCAGTTCGAATAATGGATTCTTATGAATTTTTGTGATCACAGTAAAGGCGATTTTCAGCCATGTCTTAACGGCATCCGGATTCGTATTTGCACCGGAAATGATCATTTTTGAATACAGATCAGGATGGTTGATCGCAAGCAGCAGTCCGATGATACCTCCATCAGAAAAGCCATAGTAAACAGCACCCTGTAAACCAAGCTGCATTGTAAAAGATGCGATATCCTCTGCCATATCCATGTAGTGGTATTGCTTTACAGGATCACTTTTACCATGACCTGGGGAATCAATGGCATAGCATGTAAAATACTTTGATAACAGTGTTACTGCCTCATCAAAGATTTCATGGGTTTCCCCATTGCCATGGATGAGTAATAATGGTGTTCCTTTACCAGTGACTTCATAGTACAGTTTACGACTGTTGACTGTGATATGCATATATATTCCTCCCGTTTATTCTATGATTGCGGTTGAGCGCAGGATATCCTTTAATAACTGCCTGCACTGACTGCGGATGGTTTCACCATCTCTGTTTTCCTTAATGCTTTCATTCAGAAACCCTGCCAGTCCATAGCAGAGAAAGCCAGTGATCTGCGATGGTGAGTAGCGCAGGGTATGTCTGTGACTTTCCAGAATGGTTCTTTCTTCAATGGTTTTCAATACCGTATCATACAATCGCAGGCTCAGGTATGGATTTCTATCTGTTGCGATGATGGAAAAGAAAGACTGATTCTGAGAAAGGATATCCAGGATGACATCCAGGATATTACAGTAGCTCTTCAGGGAATCACCTTCAGGATTATCTGCTTTTTCCCGTATGACAAACATGGCTTTGGCCATGATGACATACTGTTCAAACAGTTCATCCGCCAGTTCGTATTTATCCGCATAATGGGCATAGAATGTGATTCGTGATATGCCTGCTTTCTGACAGATTTCTGTTACATTGATCTTTTCAAACGGTTTTTCTTCCAGCATGTGAAGCAATGTGGTTTCAAGATGCTGTTTTGTTTTCTGAATTCGTCTGTCTTCCATAAAAATACATGTTACTTTAACAGATCATCAGATCTGTTATGTGGTTTTTGTTCCTGTTCTGCTAATATGTTAACACGTGTATAAATTGCGAGGTAGTACGAATGAAAAAAACTGCAATTATGACCGACAGCAATGCCGGCATTTCCATCACTCAGGCAAAGGAAATGGATGTATTCATGCTGAATATGCCTGTGATCATCGATGGACAGACATATATTGAAAACGAGGATATTGATACGGAATTCTTCTATAAAAGCCAGGAAAGCGATGCGGATGTGACAAGTTCTCAACCATCCGTTGCATCTTTGACTGCCATGTGGAAGGAAATTCTGAAAGAATATGAAGAAATTGTATATATTCCCATGACAAGCGGCTTAAGCGGTTCATGTGCCAGTGCGATCATGTTCGCAAAGGAATTCAATGGAAAAGTACAGGTTGTGGATAATCACAGAATATCCGTAACACAGATGTTATCTGTCATGGATGCCATTGCATACCGGAATGAAGGAAAAAGTGCAGCAGAAATCAAGACTCTTCTGGAACAGGATGGCTTGAATGCGACGATCTATATCACGGTCAACACACTCAAGTACCTTGTCAAAGGGGGAAGAATTACACCAGGAGTTGCAATGCTGGGATCTTTATTACAGATTAAGCCTGTTTTGACAATACAGGGAGAAAAACTGGATACATGCTCCAAAGCAAGAGGAATGAAATCTGCCTTTAAAATCATGGTGGAACATCTCAAGGAAGATCTTGATACAAGGTTCAGGGAATATGCTGAAAATGGTGAGCTGGCAGTTGGGATGGCCTATACATACATGAGCGAAGAAGAAAAGGCACAGTGGCAGGAAAAACTGCAGGCGGAATTCCCGGATCTGCCATTCTACAGTGCACCATTAACCATGTCGATCGGATGTCATGTAGGTCCAGGTGCTCTTGGAGTAGGTCTGATCCATATGCATCGTTAAGAAGTCATCTTCGGATGGCTTTTTGATTTTGCGATATAATAGCCAAAGAGGTAAGTGAAAATGGAAGTTAAGGAAAGAAAAGATATCAATCCACAGGATATGTGGGATCTAAGCACATTATTCGAAAATGATGAAGAATTTGAAAAGGCTTTAAAACAGGCAGATAGCCTGATCGATGAGGTGAAAGCATACCAGGGTACATTGCATGAAGCAGGTAACATTCTGGCATGTCTGAAAAAGGAATGCGAAGTCAGCAGGAAGATTGCCAATCTTTACAGCTATGGCTTTTTAAGAAAAACAGAAGATACAAGAAATACAAAGGCACAGACAATGTTTTCTGCGGCATACGCAAAGATGGTTGCTTTACAGACAGCAACTTCTTACATCCAGCCGGAAATTCTTGCCAATGATGAAGAAACTGCAGATAGAATCATCCACGATCCATCCCTATCCGAGTTTGCCTTCATGCTGGAAAACATGTTTGCAGAAAAGGAACATATGCTTTCTGAAAAGGAAGAAGCACTGCTGGCTTCGTTAGGAGAAGTATTTGCGGTCCCAGAACAGGCTTCGGGTGCTTTGATGGATGCGGATATGACGTTTTCTGACGCGAAAGCCAGTGATGGTAAGGAACATGAAATCACTCCTTCAACCTATATTCTGACGCAGACCAGTGATGATCGTGTGTTAAGAAAAAATGCTTTTGAATCTTTCTATGCAGAATTTGCAAAACATATCAATACACTGACAAGTCTGTATGCCGGTTATATCAAAGGGGCAGTTGCGGAAAGCCGGTTACGCGGATATGCATCCAGTCGTAACATGCGCATGGATGGGGATCATATTCCAGTATCCGTCTATGATAATCTGATTGAAACGGTTCATTCCAGAATGGATCTGATGCATCGCTATGTTGCGCTCAGAAAGAAGATGCTGAAGCTGGATGAAGTGCATTACTATGATGTTTATGCACCACTCATCAAAGGACAGGGTACAACCTATTCCTACCAGCAGGCAAAGGATATGGTGCTTTCTGCAGTCACACCATTAGGGGAAGAATACGTTAACAGAGTCGAGCAGGCATTTGCTGAAAGATGGGTCGATGTATGGCCGAATAAGGGAAAAGAGGGTGGTGCATTCTCAGAAGGAACTTATGATTCCAATCCTTTTATCAAAATGAACTATACAGGTACCCTGGATTCAGTCAGCACCCTCGCGCATGAAATGGGCCATTCTCAGCATACATGGCTGACAAACCATACCCAGCCATATCAGTACAGCCACTATACGATGTTTGTTGCGGAAGTGGCTTCTACAGTCAATGAGAATCTGCTGATTGAACAGATGCTCAAACAGGAAACAGATCCGAAAGAAAGACTGCGCCTGCTGAACCAGTACATGGAAGGATTCAAAGGCACCGTATACAGACAGACAATGTTTGCCGAATTTGAGAAGGAAGCACATGCCATGTATGAAGCAGGTCAGCCTCTGACATGTGATAATCTGAATGCATTATATGAAAGACTGATTCGGGAGTACTTTGGTGAGCAGCTTGTTGTGGATGAACAGGTGAAGTATGAATGGGCAAGAATTCCTCATTTCTACTATCTGTTCTATGTATATGTATATGCAACCGGTTACTGCAGTGCCACAGCAATTTCTCAGAATATTCTGAATCATAAAGAAGGTGCAGTGGAAAACTATCTGAAATTTCTGAGTATGGGAAGCAGTGCATATCCTTTGGATGAGTTGAAGGTTGCAGGTGTGGATCTGGCAACGCCACAACCGATTGATATCGCACTGGATAAGTTTGCATCCGTTCTGGATGAAGCGGAAAAGATTGTTGAATAATTGCCGACGCATTCCCTGTCTATAATCTTCGATTTAGGCGGGGTTAGTCGGCTTTCTTCCCTTGTGACTGAATGTAATGGCTGATCATCTTTTGAGATGTATTTGATACAGAACTGACAAAGTATGTGTCTGATGTAGAAATACGGTTTCCAGTAATAAGGTCTCAATTCTTCAAAAATTTCTTTTCGTATCAACCTGGATGTTACAGTCTTATAGTTGTTAATCAGTTTCGAAAGCTGAGTCTGTGGGGGATGCCTCAAACAGAATATGGATGTAATCTGTATCTGTGTTAATCTCTAGTATCTCTCCTTTCCAGTAACCTTCAATGATCTCATGGCTGATAGTGATCAATCTGTCACGCAGATTCCCTGTCAGTACAGGATGCCTGTATTTCGTAACTACCACTAAGTGGTATTGTAAGAGATATATGGCGTGTCTGCTTCTATGTGCTTTAGCCTGATAATCCAAACTTTACTGATTGATACAGAATCAATACTGCAGATACTGTATGATACTCATATGAAGATAACAGCCAGTTATTCCGTTGCATTCAAAGGCGGATATGATGCCATCAGAAGAACAGTAACAATCTACAATGAATCAGTCAGATATCTGACTGATGTTGTTCAGCAGCATTGGGATGAAATCGAAAAGATTGACCAGTCAAAACTGCGGATGAATTTTGTAGAAAAGTTGATCCATCATACAGAAGACAACAAACCTTTGTATGATTTTGATGTTGCCTTTCCAAAGTTTCCTTCGTATTTCAGAAGAAGTGCAATCATGACAGCCATTGGTATTGTGTCCACTTATATGAGTGCGATTGACAATTGGGTAGCAGGTGGATGCAATGATTGCTGCACAGAATTGTGTGGTTGCGGCTTCTTCCTATGGCATTGGCAGCTGCTATATCGGGGATGTTGTGGAAAACTGCGAAAAGGTCAGAAAACGTCTGCATTTGCCAGAAGGTGTCATGCCTGCGGGAATGGTTGTTTTCGGGTATCCGACCGACAGACAGAAGCAAAGAGTCAAACCTGCCAGAAGTCCATTGTCAGGAGTTGTTGTGGAGAATACATATCCGACAATGGATCATGAATACCGAAAGAAACTGTTTGAACCGAAAGCCGGTCAAAGAAGCTATGAGGAATGGATTTCCATGATGTGTCAAAGGAAACATAACGCGGAATTCTTTGTGGAAATGAACAGAAGCATTCTGGAATACATGAAATACTATGGTGTCAGACAGGACTGATACAGTTGCAGAAAACCAGATATTTTCAAATAACCACGATTGAAAACAGGTGTGTTTTTTAAAATGTAAAGATGCAGCTGACCTTTCTGAAACAACAGATAATCACAAATGTGTTAAATAAAATACCGCAGAAGTGTTAAGTAAAACACCACAAATCTGTAAGATACGCACTTGAATGGTATTGATACACAGAATATGATAACCCCTGCTGGATCAGCAGGGGTTGTTACTATATAAGTGAGATCATGATAGCTGATATCATGTACGGACTGATAGGCGGGAAAGAATTTCATTGGTGATGGAATGGGCTTGTAAAGCTGCATCCTTCACAGAAGGCATGATCAGTACTTCATCATCAATGGATACATCTTTGATATCAGTAACATCAATCATCATCTGATCCATGCAGATTCTGCCAACAATCGGAACGGGTGTGTCATGGACCATGACAATCTGATTCTGATTGCTCAGATTGCGTGGAATTCCATCGGCGTAACCGATTGGTATGACAGCGATCAGACTGTCTTTGTTACATGTATATGTTCTGCCATAACCGATGGTATCACCGGATGGAACATGTCGTAAAAGTACAATCTTGGAATGAATGGATAATACCGGTTTGAGATCTGGTTGGACAACAGTTACTTCATCTGCACTGCTGACACCATACATGCTGATACCGATGCGCACATAATCATATTTCAGATGTGGATAATTCAGAAGTCCTGCACTTGCCTGTACATGTGTTTTCAGATGAATGTTGGCAGGAAGTCTTGAAACACATGCATCAAATAAGGCAATCTGGTTTTCTGTAAAACGGATGTCATCCTCCGTTCTTCCATCAGCAACACACAGATGTGTAAAGATACCTGTAACATGCAGGAAAGGAAGACAGAGGATTCTGCGGATGCTTTGAGAATCTGTGGAACTGACACCAATGCGGTGCATTCCTGTATCTACCGCAATATGGGCAGTAATGGATTCGTGCATGAAGTTAAGATTTCTTGCATAAGTTTCATCCAACAGAGTCTGCGTCAGATGATATCGATGCAGATCATGAGCACGACGTGGGTCTGTATAGCCAAGGATCAGGATATCAGAAGTAATGCCATAGTGTCTGAGTTCAATGGCTTCATCAATGGTTGCCACCGCAAACATCCGGATGTTATGTTTTTCAAGACAGGTGGAAATTGTATATGCATCATGACCATAGGCATCTGCCTTGATGACAGCCATGATATCGGAGTCTGGATGCATGACCTTTTTCAGCTCATGAATATTATGAACAAGTGCTGTGGTATCTGTTTTTATGCTGTTCCTGCTTCCATTATATTTCATCTTCGGATGGTTTATGTGGAAGTGATGATATAGCATACCTGCTGAAAAGGATAAAATAGAAACAGAAATAAACTGGATTATATCATAGTTGAGTACTGCTTCAGTATGTGTGAATCTGGAGATCATTCTCAAAATGACAATCATCCATGGATGAATCAGATACATGGTCAGTGATAGATCTCTGGCTCCTGTAATCTTTGGGGTATGCAGATCTTTGATCCACAGGAATAAAGCGATGGAAGCAGGCAACTGAAACAGATACATGGCAGAATAACGGGTAATATGAAACGCGTGCAGTGCAGTTGCTTCCAAAGCCATTGAACACAGGAACAGAAGAAAAAGATATTGCTGTTTTCTTTGCGGGATATGGATCTTTGATTCAGCAATCCACCCACCGGCAACAAAATATACCGGTGCGAAAAACAGACCGTTACGTGTCTGGTCGCTGATCGAAAATATGATATCGTAAAATCCTTTCAGAGATGGAACTTGAGAAATCAGGCCATACCATGAATCACCACCAACCCCGATCATAAACAGGATGAATGTGATTACAAACGCCTTTTTGAAGTTCAGCCTTCTTACAGAAAACCAGGCAATCAAAGACCCGAGAATGCTTGCAGGCAGATACCATAAATGATACATTGTGCCATCCATTACAAGCATACGTAACAGATCCCAAAAGTGAATGCCATTCAAGAAAGTACCGTTATAGATATTGAGTGGCAGATAAATCAGTATGGCAATGCCGTAGATCATTGCTGTTTTTCTGATACATGTAAATACCGGCTGTTCATTTTGTGCATAATGGCGGATGGTAAAATAACCGGATGTCAGAAAGAAGAACGGCACTGCAAGTCGGGCAAGGATTTCTGTGATGACAAAATGAAGGGATGGCTCGAAAGAAAGAAATAATGCAGTATGTGATGATATGACAAGCAGTGCCGCGATGATTCTGACAAGGTCAATTCCATGATTTGCAGATGTCTTGTTCATATTCGATCGCTGACCGTGATGATCAGTCCATCCACATTGTTTCCGGACACTTCATATCCGATTCTTTCCGGCAGGTTCAGCTGCTGATCGTAAGGATGGAAGAAGATGGTGTGGTTTTCAACATATAATGGATGATCAATTGTAAATGTATGCAGCAGGTCAGTATATTCCTCCAGGCATAGCTGTTTTTCATTCATGAATACTGCATGTGGATAACCGACATAACGGAAATGCCATGGCTCATGACTGATGCCTGTAATGGATTCCTTTGCAGCACCATATCGTTCAATCAGACCGAAAAACGGGGCGGTTTCACGGAAAATCTGACTGATTCCGGTATATGGGAAATCCGGACGGATGAAATCAATGTGATCAGAATAGATCCCAACATCCAAAGCAAGGCCGGTTTCATGTTCACTGTGACCAGGCAGGGCAACATAACGATATGTAAAGTCTTCACCATTTTCCTGTAGAGAAGAAGCAAACAGATCAATCTGCTCCTGATGAGGACGGAAGCCGCTGACTGGAACAATCCTGTCTTTGGCATGGATTGCCTGCATGGTAGAAACATAAGCCTGTTTCAGACAGTTACGCACAAGGATCGACGGATCTTTCTGATCGGTGGGGACAAGAGGACCTGTATATTCTTCATGCAGACCATGCATGGCATTGACCAGAATCAGGTTTCCCTCATAAATCATTTCTTCCAGAAATCTCATACATACAGTCCGATGATCTGATCAAGCATCTGGGTAAATGTCAGACCTGTTCCTTTCATCATGGCAGGATAACGGGAGTGGGTTGTAAAGCCAGGGATTGTATTGACTTCATTGAAGTAAATCTTCTTATCAGGTGTATAGAACATGTCAACTCTTGCAAATCCGGTGCAGCCAAGTGTTGTATAGATCTTCTTTGCGGTTTCCTGAATGATCAGTTTTTCCTGTTCACTGATCCTTGCAGGCATGTGAATTGTTGAAGTTTTCAGCGTATACTTTTCTTCAAAGTCAAATAAACCGGAAGAAAGTTCTATTTCATCTACTCTGCCGACAGTAAGATGATCGATTCCCATTACAGCGCAACCGACTTCTGACCCCTGTATCTCTTCTTCCAGTATGACTTCTGTGTCAATGGAAAAAGCTTCTTTTACAGCAGGGAGCACTTCTTCCATACTGATACATCGGTGTATTCCGATGGAAGAACCAGCATGGACAGGTTTGACGTAGAGCGGAAACGTCAGCCTGGAGCATACCGAGTGGATCTGGCATGTATGGTGAATGGTGATGGACTTTGCACATGGAATACCAGCATGGGATACAAGATCATGTGCCCTTTGTTTGTCCATACACAGTGCTGAGGCAAGGATGCCACAGCCGATCACAGGAATACCACACAGCTTTGCCATTCCCTGCACGGTGCCGTCTTCGCCATTGATACCATGCAGAATCGGAAGCATCGCATCGACCTGTGTCGTTGTTCCATTGATCACAAGGCTGTGCTTCAATGGATCGGGATTGAAAAGAACAGGTGCTATGTCATGTGTATGCCATGTATCCTGCAGCAGATCTTCTGTATCACCTGTGTAGTGAGACCATATCCCGTTTTCTGTGATGCCGATTGGCAGTACATCGTATTTTTCTTTGTTGATCTGGGTCAAAACAGAGTAGGCAGACTGCAGAGAAACTCCATATTCACTGGATCTGCCTCCAAAAATGACAGCAATTGTTTTTTTCATGATTTATTCCTCCTCAATAAGGACAGATGGGTCAAGTGAATAACCGATCTGACAATGATTGACATACAGCATTTTCTCTGTGATCATACCGGTCATCAGTTCCATTTCCTGTTGCCAGACTTTCGCATCCTGGAAGATGTTCCCGTCTTTTCTGAAGTATCTGATTCTGCCGTTATAAAGCGATATTTTTTTCAGAAACGGCTGATCGGAAAAGATGGATATCTTCATATACGGATCATCAAATGTGATAACAATTTGATAAGTGGCTGTTGTGCGGTTGTATATCTTGAGATCCTGCCAGCCTTCATTGATTGTGGCATCTGTTCCAAATGGCGTACCAGGATCAGGGGATGGGATGTCATCAATCAGATGGGGATGTCGTTCTACAATGGAAAGTGGCGTATGCAGGAAGGTGGAAAACAGTGTATTGGACATCTGACACAAACCACCTCCTTTTTGAGGGACAAGTGTTCCATCCACCAGTACAAGTCCATCTTTATATGTGCCATACAGATGGGCATATCTGGCAAGCTGCCAGAAGGAGAATGTTTCTCCAGGAGCAATGATCAGATGATCGATTGTCTTTGCTACAACCTTGAGGTTATGCGCTTTATTGTACTGGTATTGCATGTCCATTCCGGTATCCGGATTGATCATGTTCGTCTTTGTTTCATAAACAGAGTATGGAAGAGTCTGTTCCTGTTTTGTACTGGCGTAATATCTGCCATCATATTTCATTTTCAGATAGAATTCCTGTTTTTTTTTGCCATTGTCGCAATGGTATCAGAAACGGGAAAATCTGAGTCAGTCTTTTTCGGGTCATATCTTTTCCTCCATGTGTTTCCATTATGGCATCGGTTGAAAAAAGTTGTTTTAAGGCAGATGGAAGATATTCTTAAGGATTTTTGAAGACGTTTTCCATAAACAGAAAAGAATCCGGAAAGTACCGGATTTCTGTTACAGTTTCAGGAAGGAATGAGCAAGATATGAGAAAAGCAGCATTTTTTGATATTGATGGCACACTGATCAATGTGCCTGGTAACATGCATCAGCCTTCTGCAGGCGTGATTCAGGCATGAAAGCAGTTTCGAATGCTTTTGGAGATGGCGTCAATGATGTGGAAGTGTTTTGCATGGTTGGACATGGCATTGCGACGGCAAATGCAGTGCAACAACTGAAAAGGATCGCAGAAGAGGTAACCTTATCTGTTGAAAAAGATGGGGTAGCTGCATACATCAATGTAGAACTTGTGAACCGACAAAAAAACAGAGGATATGATGAGAAACACATCCTCTGCTGCGTTATTCAAGACCTAAAAGAGTCTTCATTTTTTCTTTTTCATCTGTGACTTCTTTTGGAAGAGCACGTGGAACAACATTGATCTTTGCGTTGACGATTTCTGCGGAGAAGGCAGTTGCGAATGCGCAGATCTGATCGAGTTCATCCGGATCCACATTGTCGATTGTGTCTCTGCGGCTGTGGATTTCAGCACCACCCTTTGGTGTCATTGTACCAAAGGACATAGCCGGTACATCACTGCATGCAAAACTTGTGGAGTCACTTGGCATCAGTCCCATTCTTGTCTGGAAATGAATGCCGTGAACCTTGCCCATGAAGACACCATAGTCAATAACACTCTTATCACAGGAACCGAACATGCCGTTATTGCCCATCAGTACACCAGTCATATCGAAGTTGATGTTGAGAATGATGTTCTTGAGTTCATCAGCATGCTGCTTGCAGTAAGCCCAGGAACCCATTAAACCGATTTCTTCAGATCCACACCATACAAAACGGACAGTTCTCTTTGGTGGGTTTGCTGCATAGTAACGCAGGATTTCCATGATCGTAACAGATCCTGTACCGTTATCCCATGCACCGTTTGAGAATTCAACAGAGTCATAATGAGCAGAGAACAGTACGACCTCTTCAGGCTTCTGCGTACCTCTGATTTCCGCTACAACATTACGGGATTCACCCTTGGCATCTTTATCCTGACGCAGAACAAGGCGTACTGTTTCAGGGTGAGCCTGCAGAAGCTGTTTAGCGGTATACAGGTTGATCATGACACCCGGGAAATTGGATGTATCATCTTTTGGTAATCTTGCGAAACGGTGTGGAACCTGTGTTTTCATTGTTTCATCATCATAGTAACCACCCCATGTTGTGATATAACCAAGGGCACCGGCTTCAACAAGTTTCTTTCTTAATTCCGGTTTCATACCGCCAGTGGAAAGAACGATCTTTCCCTTTACATCAGTGATGTATTCATCTTCACCACCATAGATGTATACAAATGGAGCTTCAATACCTTCTTCTGGTGTCTGACCTGTTCTGCCGACTCCAGTACAGTAGATTTCCTGCTGGATTGGAGATGTGATTTCCAGTCTGACATCCGTAACTGCAGGGGCAGGGATGGAGAATGGTTCGATCACTGCATCTACACCCATAGATCTGCATTCATCTACAAGCAGGTGAGCCGCTTCCAGTTCCTTTTCAGAACCGGATACTCTTTCAAATGCAAGTTTTTCCAAAAATCTGTAAGCACTGTGTTTATTCATTTTCTTCTTTTTCCTCTTTTTTCACATTGATGCTATTATACACCGATTTTCCAGAAAGAAGCTTCTGTTCCGTTTTGGAAAACTGGTCTTTCAGCTCCTGATGGATTTCGGTTTTCCTGTTCTGTATTGTAGAAATGATTTTCTCTTTGATCATGGATTCTGAGATCCGGGAAGAAGGAAAGGCTTTACCAAGATGACGGATGGTATATGGCATCTGATGCAGGTATTCATGGATGTAGTAGCTGATTTCTTCTGTATCATCAGGACTGCATCCGTCAATCTGATTTCTGATGACAACCATTGCATGTTTTGTGAGCAGTGCATCAGTACTCATGATTACAATGATAATTGCGGAAATCATCCATTTGATGGTTTCACTGATTTTACTCAGAAGTATCTGCAGCAGCGGCTCAATACAGAACATGATAATAACTGACGCAATGCCGAAAAGAATGAGATTACCGATCCATACGCGTCCATGAATGTTGAAAGGTTTTGAGCTGTAATCCCACCATCTGGCATGATACCTCTTCTCAAGAAACCAGCTGACAAAATATTCCAGAGCTCCACATATGACCATACCACTGAAAAAGATCGGTAAAACTCCGTATGGTAATGTCAGAACATCCCCGATCATGAAGATGATAAAGATTACACCAAATCCGTAAATCGGACAGTATGGTCCGATAAGAAATCCCCTGTTGACAAGAATGTGTTCCTGGATCAGCTTCAGGAAGACTTCCATACACCATCCAAGAAAAGAAAACAGGAAAAAGACAATGGCGATCTCGCAAAACTGAAGATGCATGAACATCACTCCCTTCTGTGTCATGGGATCCTATTTTAGGAAAGGGAAAGCAGATATGAAACCTACAGATCGTCTATTCTGTATCTTTTTCGCCTTTTTTTGACTGAATTTGTATCATTTTCAAAAAATGCGTGAATAACATATATGCA
>CAMCSA010000033.1 GCA_945877405.1 uncultured Erysipelotrichaceae bacterium
TACACAGCAAAATATCTTCCCTGTTTTCCCGATTGATTAGCTGTCAGTCTTCCCCCAACGGCTCGTTTATATTACCTCATGCCTTACCTTTTGGCAAGCAGAATTATCATAAATTTTATCCAGAAGATGGAAACACGAAAAATACAGGGTTCATCTGTCCCCTGTATTCATTTCCAGATACATCTGATAATAATGATCAATGCACTTCTGATTGAATGGATCTTCTTCCCGATCCATCATTTCAATCAGCTGTTCCATCTGTTTTTCCAGAATATCCATAACAACCTTCGGATACTTCATAGTTTTGGCATGTTCATGATATTCATTTTCATCCAGAATCGAATATCCACCATCCGGATACAGTTTGACATCCAGATCATAATCAATATTCCGGATGGCCTCTCCATCATATATGGAAGGTGAAGCAAGATTACAATAATAGAATACCCCTTCATGGCGGATCATGGAAATGACATTAAACCACTTATGAGCATAAAAGAAGCAGATCGCAGGTTCTCTTGTCACCCATTTTCTGCCATCATCTTCAATTACCCATGCGCGGTCAGTTACTGCAACAATATGATCTTCATCACTTTCCAGCACAAATCCCTGGCTCCATGTGCGATGGAGACTGCCGTCATGTTTAAAACTCTGGATATGAACGTAACTTCCTGCTTTTGGAACCATAGACCCTTCTTTCTAAAGCAGTTTTTATTTTACCCCGTTTCATGTCATAAAACAATGAAAGCTTCCTTCACATTTGAAAAGGAAGCTTTCATTTATCAGTCTTTGAATGCGACAATCTTTGATAGTCTGTCAATCAGAAGTGGTACAACAACCGCAAGTACAATCAGCGTTACCATGTTATACCACAAGTTATAGGACAGAGAATAAGTCCATGCCGGCCAGCTTCCTGCAGCTGTTCCTTCAGGGAACCAGAAGAATACACCAGACAGTACCTGAGATACATACTTCAGCAGCATACCGATGACAATGCCAAATCTTGCTTCATTCCGATCAAAGAAATACCAGGAGACACCTCCTACAGCAATTGCTACAACTGCAGCAATGACCCATGTCAGCATGCCACCATTCCAGCTTTTGATAATACCAAGGAATCCGCATCCAGCAATCAAAGCACAGACACACATACCAACAGGTTTTGAAGTTTTACGGAATGGCCATAATGCCTGTACCAGACCAATGACAACTAGCGGTGCCACGTAATCAAGTACTGTCTGCATCGGTGTCATGATCCACATTTCAAAACCGAGGATCCAGGTAATTACCCAGGAAAGCAGAGCTGTTACAACGCCACACTTCCATCCAAGATGATAGGATGCCAATACTACTGCAATCAATTCAAGTTCAATTGAACCACCATTTGGCATGTTGAGAAATGGAATCAGATTACCACACCATTTCAGGACGACATACATGGCAACATACATTGCCAGGTATACCATTGTTTTGATCTTGTCATTCTTCATAAAAAAACACCTCCAACTTCTGAAGGCGCAGGTCAGTTCGAAAAACCTTTTGAACTCCCTACGCTAGTACGAACTAGATCAGGTGATAAGGGTATGTCTCAGCACAGATTGTGCACCCCTGTTCACGGTTTCCAATTATAGCACATTTCAATCAGAAATGAATAATGTTATGATAATCGCATGAAAAATACAGTAATCAATCAGCAGATTCAGGGATTTCTGAGTGACCCTGACATGATCGCATCTCTTGCGAATATCAGCTCCGTGATCTATAACGGATATACAGACCTCAACTGGGCAGGTTTCTACTTTGTCAAAGGAGGACAGTTAATTGTAGGACCTTTCCAGGGAAAACCGGCATGTACACCGATTCCTTTTACAAAAGGTGTATGCGGCAGATGCTACAGAGAAAAGGCAGTACAGAGAATTGATGATGTACTTGCTGTGAAAGATCACATCGCTTGTGATTCTGCAAGCAGATCTGAACTGTGTGTTCCTGTGATTGTAAATGGTGAGATGGTCATGGAAATTGATCTGGATTCACCGATTCCATCACGCTTTGATGATGAATTTGAAAATGAAATGCTGAAGGCAGCAGATGACATTGCTTCTGCATACCTTCAGCACAACTGGCATATGGATTAACGATACAGATCGTAAATTCCTGATTTTTCAA
Source organism: uncultured Erysipelotrichaceae bacterium (assembly GCA_945877405.1). Classification (GTDB taxonomy): domain Bacteria; phylum Bacillota_I; class Bacilli_A; order Erysipelotrichales; family Erysipelotrichaceae; genus Bulleidia. The sequence continues at coordinate 2,167 of CAMCSA010000033.1, forward strand.
AATAGCGGGTTGCAATATCCACTGCATCATTGGCAGAGAAAAACTGAATATGACAACCGGAAAGCATGGTCTCACGGATCATGTTTTTTCTTGCCATGACAGGGCGGATTTTCACAAAATCATCGCTGTCTATTTCAAGATCCAGGTATTTTTTCCACTCCGGTCCGTTTTCTCCTTCCACACATGCACCACAGATCTGAATGGGTCTAGCATCACATCGGTATTCAGCAAGATGCATACATGTCACTTTGGAAAAGTCCGTACCCAGAAGCAGTACTTTTCCTTTCAGTTCATACAGTCGTGCAGTCGGAGATTCTTCCGCAAGCGGGAAATGCGCAGACTGTCTGTTACATAACAGGCGTGCATATCTCCCCCATGCCGCATAGGATACATTCGGATGTCCGGAAAACTGCACACCCGGTCGATGCACGAAGTTTTCCACGATTGCTCCCATTCCATGAATATCACTTGTCAAAGGATTGTAGGAAGGAATGGATGCACGGATTTCCCCGTACAGTTCAGGCGCAATTGCAGGATTGCACCAGTCACTTGGCTCTGTATTACCGGATGATTGGAACGGCATCAGAATCGTCCCTTCCTCACCTACCGTTTCCATTAGTGCATCCACAACCGTTCTTGCCCCACCAATCACATAGCTGAAGGCACTGAGGCTTGAATGCACTTCAACAATCTGATGTTTTGTAACCCCGACTTTCTGCAGTGCACGGATCAGTTCTGTTTTTGTCACAGGATCTGATACCGTAACTGTTTCCTTATCGATTGAGTTCAGCGTATTCACAGGCAATTCTTGTTCCTGTAGCAGCATTGTTGAACACAAGCTGAATATTTGCCTCAAGAGATCTGCCGCCAGTCATTTCTGCAATTCTTGCTAACAGGAATGGTGTACATTCCTTTCCTTTAATACCCTTTTCATCCATTTCCACAATGGCTTCCTCAATGACACGGCTGATTTCATCCGGATCATAGGAATATTCTTCCGGAATCGGATTTGTAATCAGAACACCGCCATCCAGACCGAAGTCACGTTTTGCTTTGACGATTTCAGCAGCATCGCGATAATCCTTAATGCAGTAATCCACCTTCAAACCACTTGTACGTGTATAGAAGGCTGGCAGTTCATCTGTCTGAAATCCAAGTACCGGAACGCCTTTTGTTTCAAGAACTTCCAATGTCTTTTCAAGATCCAGAATCGCCTTTGCACCAGCACAGATCACTGTGACATTTGTTCTTGCAAGTTCTTCCAGATCCGCAGAGATATCAAAGGTGGATTCAGCACCACGATGCACGCCACCGATACCGCCTGTCACAAAAAATTCCACACCTGCATCTGCTGCAAGAATCATTGTTGTAGCAACTGTTGTGGCACCCCATGATTTTTCCGCAAAGATGACAGGAAGATCACGACGGGATACTTTTGGAATGGAATGTCCTCTTTTTCCCATCTCTTCAATTTCTTCTTTACTCAGACCTACAACACCAACACCATCCACAATGCCGACTGTTGCTGGTACACCACCATTACTGCGTACGATTTCTTCCACATGCAACGCTGTTTCCACATTCTGTGGATATGGCATTCCATGAGAAATGATTGTTGATTCCAAAGCGACAACAGGTCTTCCTTCCTGTAATGCCTTTGCCACTTCTTCAGATACTCTTACATGCATAATATTTTCTCCTTTATATTCATTGATTCAATCTGTTTTTCAACTGCCTGAGGATCAAGACTTCTACGACGGAAGCTGTCCTTTTCAATTGTATCCACCGCTGCTGTTACCGCAAAGGAAAGTGCCTGTGATGGATAGATACCATGAAGTCTGCGGGTTACATAAGCACCAAGCATCGTATCTCCGCCACCGGTTGCATTATCCAGATGAATGGTACGATGTTTCAGCCAGATGCACATGTCAGCACAGCCAAGAAGAACACCTTCTTCCGCAAGTGAAATCAGAACTTCTTTCACGCCTCTGCTCAGATACCATTTCAGGCATGCCACTGCACTTGCTTCATCTGTAATTGCTATTCCGGTCATAGCTTCCGCTTCAAACCGGTTTGGCTTGAAGATGGAAATCTTTTCAATCTGATCAACAAAGCGGGATGCTTTGGATACACTGACAGGATCTGCAGCCACAGGACATGGAGCATGATCCAGAACATAACGAATCGATTCCATATCCAGGTTGGCATCGATGATGATCAGATCATCTTCATCCAGCGCTTTCATGACTCTTTCCAGCATTTCGATATCCATTTCTCTTAAGATGCGCATATCACTCATTGCTACACGCATATCATGATCTTCATCAAGAATCGCGACATACATGGAACTTGGCATAGTGGAAACAACCTTCGACAAGGATGTATCCATTCCGAGTTTTTCACAATCCTGCTTCATCATCTGACCATAACTGTCACCTGAAAAACAGGTTACAAATCTTACTTTTTCCTGTAACAATGCACAGATCTGGGCAATATTTCTGCCTACTCCACCATAGCTGACAGTAATGGTACCGGGATTGGAATCAAAATTCCGAAGAGGTTCAAGGCTGGCACCACACACATCAATATTGGCACCACCAATTACACAAACTGATTTCATATGATCTCATCTTTCTTTTGGAAATAGTAACACAGATCAACCTGAACGAACAATGTTCAATTCACTGGTTCTGTCACATTATTTCAAAGATTTCCACCGTTTGTTGCGATGACTTCTTTCATCCAGTCAAAGGAATCCTTTTTGATTCTCTTTAATGTGCCATTTCCCTTGTCATCCATATCAACATACACAAAACCATATCTTTTCTTCATTTCACCCGTCTGCAAAGAGACAAGATCAATCGGCGCCCACATCGTATAGCCAATGCATGGAACGTGGTCAATATTGATGGCATCCGCCATTGCACGGAAGTGATTTGCCAGATATCTGACTCTGTATGAATCGTGAATCTTTCCGTCTTCACCGATTTCATCAATTGCACCAAGTCCGTTTTCTACAACAAATAATGGTTTCTGATAGCGGTCATACAGCTCATTGAGACAATACCGCAGACCTAATGGATCAATCGGCCATCCCCAAGGGGTAGATTCCAGATATGGATTTTGCTCACCACCCATGATACCCATCGGATCCATTGTCGTAAAATGATCAGCTGTTACTGTTGTACTGCGATAATAGGAGAAGGAAACAAAATCGAGAGGATACTTTTCAAGTAGCTGCAGATCTCCTTCCTCAATCTTCAGATTCACACCTTTTCTTGTAAAGATCTCATGAGCGTAGTTAGGATATTTACCGCGTGCCATGACATCAATGAAGAACAGACTTTCTCTTCTCTGTCTGTAACATGCAAATACATCTTCTGATCTGCATGTTGCCGGATACATTTCACTCATTGCATACATCGCACCAAACATGGATCCCGGCATCATTTCATGTCCAAGAGCAATCGCTTTGGAAGAGGCGACAAACATGTGGTGCTGTGCCTGATAGTACACCTGTGGTGTCATTGTATGCACGCCGATTTTCGCATAACCATGAATTGCATTGAGTTCATTGAATGTCAGCCAGTATTTTACTCTTGTTCCATAGTTTTCAAACAGTGTTCTGCAATAGCGAAGATATGCATCGATCAGATGACGGCTGTTCCATCCATCATAGGTGCGTGCAAGATAATCCGGCATTTCATCATGGCAGATCGTGATCAGTGGCTGCATGCCATACTTCAGGCATTCATCAATCACACGACTGTAGAAATCGATACCTTCCTGATTAGGAACTTCCTCTTCTCCTGTCGGATAGATTCTTGACCAGCAGATAGAAAAACGGAATACATTGAACCCCATTTCCGCCATCAAAGCGATATCTTCTTTATAATGATGATAGAAATCCACTGCCTGATGAGATGGATAATAGGCATCCTCATACATCTGTGCTTCTGCACCTTCCGGGAATGTTTCCAGGCAGTTGACGGTTCCTTTGGAACCATCCGCAAGTCTTAATGTGATCTGACGTTTGCGATCCACACTGCCTTCTGTTACAAAATCCTGAGACAGAATACCTCTGCCTCCCTCACCAAAACCGCCTTCGTACTGGAAATCCGCTGTAGCTCCACCCCACAGGAATCCGTCCGGGAACTGATATTGTGTCATTTGAAATCTCCTTCTTTCTGCCAATATCGTACCATATTATTCACATCTGTTTTGATGAAAAAAGCATATATGGAACCATCTGCCATATATGCTGTATGCTAATCCAGATTTGTATAACCCATCAGATAGGCATCCACTGCCCGTGCACATCTTCTGCCTTCATCAATTGCCCATACAACAAGAGACTGGCCCCGATGCATGTCACCTGCAGTAAATACACCTTTATGATCACTCATGTATGACTCATCAGCAATCACGGTATTCTGCTTTGACAAAGAAACACCAAACGCGTTTGCCGTATAGGACTGGCAACCGGTAAAACCAGCCGCCACAATCAGAAGATCACAATCCATAATCTGTTCCGATCCTTTGATCTGCTGCATTTTTCCATCCTTCATCGTCACTTTGACGGTTTCAATCTGCTTCAGCACTCCTTTTTCACTGATCAGTCGTTTTACGGTTGTTTCATAAATACGCGGATCATGCCCAAACCTTTCAATTGCTTCCTGCTGACCATAATCGGTTTTCAATACCTTCGGCCATTGTGGCCATGGATTATCTGCACTTCTTTCTTCTGGAGGGCATGGCATCATTTCAAGCTGTACCACTGATGCACAGTTTTCACGAATACATGTACCGACACAGTCATTTCCTGTATCACCACCGCCTACAATGACTACATGTCTGCCTTCCGCAAGTCTGTTTTCCTTCTGATCCAAAGTCCCTTCTAATAAGGAAACAGTAGTTGCCTTAAGGAAATCAACTGCCATCATGACACCCTTTGTCAAATCAAAGCCTTCCACATTGAGCTTTCTTGCCTGCTTTGCACCACAGGCAAGCACCACACAGTCAAACTGACGCATGATTTCCTTTGCGGAAATGTCTTTTCCTACATCCACAGAGGTATGGAAGACTACTCCTTCTGCTTCCATAAGTTTCTGTCTGCGTTCAATGACATACTTTTCCAGTTTCATATTCGGAATCCCATACATTAACAGTCCACCGATCCGATCATCACGCTCAAACACTTCAACGTTGTGCCCACGTCTGTTAAGACGGTCTGCAGCAGCAAGCCCTGCAGGTCCACTGCCGATCACCGCCACCTTCTTTCCAGACCTGGTTGTCGGGGTACGTGGTGTCATCAGGCCTTTTTCAAATGCTGTTTCAATAATATAGTATTCATTTTCATGAACGGTTACCGGTGAATCATGCACCCCACAAAGACACGCCTTTTCACAAAGAGAAGGACAGACACGGGATGTAAACTCAGGAAAAGAACTTGTTTTCAGAAGCCGTGCAAGGGCATGGGCAACATTCCCCTGATACACTGCATCATTCCATTCCGGAATCAGATTATGCAATGGACATCCGGTTACCATTCCATTCAGCTTTAAGGCAGACTGACAATATGGTACGCCACAATTCATGCATCTGGCTGCCTGTTTCCTTCTCTGTTCCTCTTTTAACGGAACATGAAATTCATTGAAATCTCCAATACGCTGTTTTGGAGAACGTGTTTCATTATCTATTCTGTCATACAGAAGAAATCCATCCTGTTTTCCCATATTCATGCCCCTTTCTTTAATTCAAGGAAGGCTTCCAGCTGTGCATTCTCTCTGGAAATACCTGTTTCCTCAAATCTGCCGATCAGACTCATCATCTTTGCATAATCATTTGGAATGATCTTCTTGAACAGTGTTACTGACTGATCAAAGTCAGCAAGTATCTCTGAAGCCTTTAGCGATCCGGTTTCCTTTACATAGTCTTCCAGAATCGTACGAAGTTCCTGCCGATCATATTTATCATTCACTTCACTCATGGATACAAGTGACTTGTTGAGTTTCTTATACAGCTCATGGTTACCATCAAGCACATAGGCAACACCACCTGACATACCAGCCGCAAAATTCTTTCCGACATCCCCCAGAATCACAGCTCTGCCACCTGTCATGTATTCCAGACCATGATCTCCGCATCCTTCCACAACAGCAGTTGCTCCAGAGTTACGCACACAGAATCGCTCACCAGCGATACCTGTAAAGTATGCTGTACCACCTGTTGCACCATACAATGCAACATTACCGATGATCATATTGCGGTCTGCCTGGAATGGAGCATCCGGATGTGGAACAACAATGATCTTTCCACCGGATAATCCCTTACCGACATGGTCATTGGCATCACCAACAAGCCGCATCGTAAGACCTTTTGGAATGAAGGCACCAAAGGACTGACCTCCTCCACCTTCACAATTGACCGTATATGTATCATCTGCCAGTGTATTACCGAATGTTTCAGTAATGACGGAACCAAGAATCGTTCCGGTTGTACGGTTCATGGAAGATACATGAATCGAAACACTGTGTGGCTGATGGTCCGCAAAAGCCTGGGCAAAGGAAGGAAGCAGTACTTTTTCATCAATACTGTTTTCCAGATGGAATCTGTAATCAGACTTTGGATCATGATGCCTGATTGCCGCTTTTGCATAAGATGGATTGAGCAGACTGGAAAGATCAATATCTGCATCCTCCTTCATCTTCAGACAATCCGTTCTTCCAATCATTTCATCCACAGTTGTAAAACCAAGGGAAGCCATGATTTCGCGCATTTCCTGGGCAATGAATTTCATGAAATTCATGACATGTTCCGGTTTTCCCTGAAAACGTGCACGAAGCTTCTGATTCTGTGTTGCCACGCCGAATGGACATGTATCCAATGAGCATACACGCATCATCATGCATCCCATCGCAACAAGCGGTCCTGTCGCAAAACCATATTCTTCTGCACCAAGAAGTGCAGCAAATACGACATCACGCCCACTCATCAGCTTTCCATCCGTTTCAATCACAACCCGATCTCGTAAGCCATTATCAATCAGTGCCTGTTGTGCTTCTGCCACACCAAGTTCCCATGGCATGCCGGCATGATGGATGGATGATAATGGTGCAGCACCCGTACCACCATCAAAGCCGGAAATCAGAATCACCTGTGCACCAGCCTTGGCAACACCACAGGCTACCGTACCCACACCAGCTTCCGATACAAGTTTGACCGAAATTCTGGCTTTCCTGTTTGCATTTTTCAGATCATAGATCAGCTGTGCCAGATCCTCGATTGAATAGATATCGTGATGTGGTGGTGGAGAAATCAGAGATACACCAGGCGTTGCACATCTTGTTTTTGCAACCCATGGATATACCTTACCACCTGGCAGATGTCCGCCTTCTCCCGGTTTTGCTCCCTGGGCCATCTTGATCTGAATTTCAGATGCACTGTTGAGATAGGCGGAAGTTACACCGAATCTGCCGGATGCCACCTGCTTGATGGCACTGTTACGGATAGTTCCAAAACGGGATTCGTCCTCACCGCCTTCACCGGTATTGGATTTTGCATGCAGTGTATTCATGGCAATTGCCATACATTCATGTGCTTCCTGTGAAATGGAGCCATAACTCATGGCACCTGTCTTAAAGCGTCGGACAATGGATTCCACAGATTCAACCTTACTCAGATCAACAGGCGGATTTACAGGTACAAACGTAAGTGCATCACGCAATGCATGCGGACGTTTGGCATGCAGTAAGGATGTATATTCCCTGAATTCCTCATAACTTCCATCTCTGACAGCCTTCTGCAATGCAACGATGACATCTGGTGAATACAGATGCTCATTTGCATTATCACGTGAGCGGAGTCGATGATAACCAACGGAATCCAATGTTGTATCAACACCAAGATCCAGTGGATCATAGGCATGGTCATGGTTATACAGCACAGTTTTTTCAATCTTTTCCAGACTGACGCCTGCTGCCCGATGAGAAATACCCGGGAAGTATTCATTGATGAGCTCATCATCCAGACCAATTGCTTCAAAGATATGAGAAGACTGATAGGACTGAATACAGCTGATTCCCATCTTGGCTGCCGTTTTGACAATGCCGGAAATCAGTGCTTCATCATAATCATGAATCGCTGTTGTATAGTCCTTATCCAGCATTCCCTTATCAATCAGTTCAATGACACATTCATGTGCCAGATACGGATTGACTGCACGTGCACCAAAGCCAAGAATGGCAGCACACTGATGAACATCTCTTGGTTCCCCGGACTCCAGAATCAAAGATACCTTTGTCCGCTTCTTAGTTTTGACAAGATGACTCTCGACTGCAGATACAGCAAGCAGTGATGGAATCGGTACATGGTTTTCATCCACACCACGGTCAGAAAGAATCAGAATATTTGCCCCTTGGTTATAGGCACGATCACAGCTCAGACACAAAGCATCAATCGCTTTTTTCAAAGACGTATGCTTATAGTACAGAATGGAAATATCCGCAGTATGGAATCCATCCTTTTTAATGGAACGGATCTTAAGAAGGTCCACTTCTGTCAGGATCGGATTGGATACTTCCAGAACACGACAGTTATCTGCTTTTTCACGCAGAAGGTTACCATCCGAGCCGATATATACCGTTGTATCTGTAACAACCTTTTCACGGATTGAATCAATCGGCGGGTTGGTTACCTGAGCAAACTGCTGCTGGAAATAATCAAACAGAGACGATGGTTTTTCGTTCAGCACCGCAAGTGGAATATCCCTGCCCATGGAAGCTGTGGATTCCACACCATTTGCTGCCATAGGCAGAATCTGTTCCTTGACATCTTCATAGGAATAACCGAAAACTCTGTATAATCTGTCCCGTGTCAGCTGATCATGACGTGCCACTTTCCGATTCGGTATTTTCAGATCCTTTAAACGCAGAAGATTCTGATCCAGCCATTCACCATATGGCTTTGCACAATAACAGTTCTCCTTGCATTCCTCATCTGAAATGATGCGTTTTTCAATGGTATCCACGATCAGCATCTTTCCTGGCATAAGTCTGCTTTTGACAACAATGTGCTTCGGATCAATATCCAATACACCGACTTCCGATGCAAGAATCAGCCTGCCATCATCTGTCACATAATAACGGGAAGGACGTAATCCGTTACGGTCCAGTGTTGCCCCTACCGTATCACCATCGGAAAACAGAATTGCTGCAGGGCCATCCCATGGTTCCATCATTGTTGCATAATAATGATAGAAATCCTTCTTTTCCTGTTTCATCTCGCTTCTGTTTTTCCAAGGCTCCGGTATCATCAGCATCATTGCTGTTGCAAGAGGCATGCCATTGTAGTACAGGAATTCCAGTGTATTATCCAGCATTGCAGAATCAGATCCGGAAGCATTGATGACCGGATAGATCTTATCCACTTCTTCATCCAGCAATGGTGAAGACATCGTTTCTTCTCTTGCCAGCATTCGATCGGCATTGCCGCGGATCGTATTGATTTCACCATTATGGGCAATCATACGATAAGGATGTGCTCTTTCCCAGCTTGGCATCGTATTGGTAGAAAAACGGGAGTGTACAATCGCAATTGCAGTATGATAGGACTTCGACTGCAGGTCACAATAGAATTTACGCAGCTGATTGACAAGGAACATGCCCTTGTAAACAATGGTACGGGAAGAAAGGGAACAGATATATGTATCTTCTCCTCCCTGCTCAAATTCACGTCTTGTGATGAACAGTTTTCTGTCAAAATCAATGCCTGGTGAACAATCCTGTGGACGCTCAATGAAAACCTGCTGAATAGAAGGCATGCACTGTCGTGCCGTATCACCCAGTATCTTTTCATTGACCGGCACATTTCTCCATCCCAATACATTCAATCCGTTTTTTTTGGCAATGACCTCAAATGTACGTTTTGTAAATGTGCATTTCAGAGGGTCGCGTGGCAGAAAGAACATACCGATGCCATAATCTCTTTCCCCTTTGAGTCTGATCCCTTCTTTTTCAGCAGCCTCAAGGAAAAAATCATGACTGATCTGCAGAAGAATTCCGACACCATCTCCGACTTTCCCACTGGCATCCTTTCCTGCCCTGTGATCCAGTTTTTCTACGATCTTCAAAGCATCATCAAGAACACGATAATCCTTATGTCCATCGATATTGACAATCGTACCGATCCCACAGGCATCATGTTCCATTTCCATTTCGTAAAGTTTTTTCATAACCTGTCTCCTGTCTTAAAAACGGATAAGAGAGAAGCTCCGCGCCTCTCTCCAATCCTGTACGCATATGTCAATTACTCCGACTCTAAAGAGTCGAGGCTTGTAACTCACTCATATGGTCCTGGCGTCATTACATGGTAATGCTCCCATATTAGACACCTTGTGCCTCCTTGTTGTAAAAGAGGACTGTGGCAACTCGTCGGGTGATTGACTTGCACCCGTATTCGAAACTATTTGTAAGTGCCCTATAAACCGTTCTCTTACAAAATCATCTTTTAAAGAGACGTTGTTTCCTTTAGCTTTTATGAAAGGTCAATCATTTTTTCTGTATGAATCCTTATCTGTTGAACAACATCTGCTCATACATCGGTAATGTATAGAACTTTCTGGATGCAATGGATTCATAATGATCAATGAAGGATCTCAGCCTGTCCATGGCTGGAACAACTTCATAATAGATGTCATAACCTGCACGGTATGAGTCATCAGATTCTGTAGCCTTTTTCCATTTTTCAGACAGCTGTGCAACTCCATCAGCAGTATCTTCAATCAGTTCGTAGAGCATTTCCTTTCTCTTCTTCATGAAGGAAGGCGCATCCTTTCCTGCCCGATCAAAGAACATGTATTCTTCTTCCATGGCTGGAAGGACATCTTTTTCCGTCATTTCCAGCATCGTTCTGACTTCAATATCCATGATGGAACGATATCTTTCTTCCATGATTTTGCGGTTGGCATCCAGTTCAACCTTTGTAAATACACCTAAGGATGTAAACATCTTTTCAACAGATGGATCCTTGAGAATCTGCGTTGCTTCAATGAAGGACTTCACATTCGGAAGACCTCTTCTTTCAGCTTCCTTGACCCATTCTTCCGAATAGCCATCCCCTGAGAACAGTACTTTTTTGTGTTCCTTGATGACCTTACGGCAATATCCATACGCCAGATCTCTGATTTCTTCTTCACTGCTGCCTGCAGACAGAACATCAATAACTTCCTGCAGAGAATCTGCCATGATGGAAGAAAGTACGGTATTGGCAAAGGATGCATTCATGGAACTGCCAAGCATTCTGAATTCAAACTTGTTACCTGTAAAGGCAACCGGGGAAGTTCTGTTACGGTCAGTATTGTCATGAGGAATGTAGGAAATGTTTGTTACCGGAGCAAACTCGCTCTTGTTTCCTTCCTTTTCACAGCATTCTTCTGACTTATATACACGATACAGCACATCTTCAATGTAGCTGCCCAGATAAATGGAGATAATTGCCGGTGGAGCTTCATTTGCGCCAAGACGGTGATCGTTTCCAGCAGAGGAAGCGGACAGTCTTAACAGTACAGGGTATGTATCAACAGCCTTGATGAAGGCACATATAAATGTCAGGAAACGGATGTTTTCTTCGGGCTTTTTACCTGGGTTAAACAGGTTCTGACCATTGTCGGTTACGATGGAATAGTTGTTGTGTTTACCAGAACCATTGATTCCATCAAACGGTTTTTCATGAAGCAGACATGCAAAACCATGTTTGTCCGCAACACGCTTTAGAATATCCATGATGATCAGGTTCTGATCAACCGCAATGTTTCCACCCGAGAAGACCGGAGCAAGCTCAAACTGTGCCGGAGCCACTTCGTTATGTTCTGTTTTTGCATATACACCAAGCTTCCAGAGTTCTTCATTGACTTCTTTCATGTAAGCCTTGACTCTGCTTGGAATCGCACCGAAGTAATGATCACTCAGTTCCTGTCCCTTTGGAGCAGATGTACCAAACAGTGTTCTGCCTGTCAGTTTCAGATCAAGTCTTTCGTCATAGTACTTCTTATCAATCAGGAAATATTCCTGTTCCAGACCGACAGAGATATCGCATGACTTTACTGAATCATCCCCAAGCAGGTTACATACCTTAGTTGCACGTACACTTAATGCATCCAATGACTTCAGCAGCGGTTCTTTTCTGTCCAGTGCTTCTCCATTGTAGGAGACAAACACAGTCGGGATACACAATACATCATCCTTGATAAATACTGGAGAAGTCACATCCCAGTATGTATAGCCACGTGCTTCAAATGTGGCACGTAAGCCGCCGGATGGGAAACTGGATGCATCCGGTTCACCCTTGATCAGCATCTTGCCAGAGAAACGTGCAATCGGTTCCCCTTCACTGTCCGGTTCGACAAATGCATCATGCTTTTCTGCAGTTGTACCGTTTAATGGCTGGAACCAGTGTGTAAAATGTGTTGCGCCATGTTCCATTGCCCATCTCTTCATCGCATGAGCAATTGCATCCGCTGTCGGGCGGTCAAGCTGTCCTTCACTTGCCAGTGTTTTCTTCCATGCCTTGTAAACCGGTGAAGGAAGTCTTTCGAGCATTTCCTTTTCGCTGAATACTTTTGAACCGAATTCTTCAAATGGTCTTTCCATACATGAACCCTCTTCTTTTCTTTCTTTCCCTGTTACGGCAAGGTTTTCCATCCAGCTGTTAATGAAAAGCCTCACAAAAAATAAAAGCAGTCACTCATCCCATCTAAGTAAAATTTGGGACGAAGGACTGCCATTCTCCGCGGTACCACCCAGATTACTGATCTTCTGATCAGTCGCTTAGTCTCCGTTCAACTTGATAAACGGGGTCAGTGTTAACGGTCTGCTTCCGTCGGCGCCTACTGTAATTTCGGGCCGAAGCTCTGAGGTGTTCTTTCACAGAATATCAAGGCAGGACTCTCATCATCGCCTGCTTTCTGTACAGGAGTGACTCTGTTACTTTTCCTCTTCATCACTTTATGAAAAATGTTATATTCTTTTTTCTGTAAGCTGTCAACATTTTTCTGTAAATTTTTATGATGAATCTGCACTTTTCTGTTTTCTGATGTATTTCATGACTTTTTTATACGATTTTTCAAATATTTTTCTGTTATTTCTTTGATTTCAGATTTTTATTATGCTTTTTCTCGATTATTTATGAGGTTTTTATGATTCGAAAATGTAACAGAATATGAAAACAAAACTATTTCACAATCTTGTTTTGACTGTTTTATCTGAAGGCAGTAACATAATCACATCACAAAGGAGGCATTTATGGATCACGCAACCTATATCGCAGATCTTCTGACAAAACTGATTTCATCCTATGGCATCTTCGGTGTCATGGTCGTTCTGTTTTTCATCGGCAAGGCAAAGAAACTGGCAAAAAAGATTCTGTTTCTGATTGTTTTAATTGGTATCGCCGCACTGTTTTACGGAGGATATCTCACATTCAATTTTGTCATCTGAAGCGGATATCCGCTTTTTTGATGCAAAAAAAGAAGAAAGCATGTGCTCTCTTCTTCATGGTGCTTCTTAATAGTTTTCAGCGTGAACTTCAAAGTAAGCCTGTGGATGATCACATACTGGGCATACTTCTGGAGCTGCTGTACCAACGACGATATGTCCGCAGTTACGGCATTCCCATACCTTGACTTCACTCTTGCTGAAGACTTCCTGTGCTTCTACATTCTTAAGAAGTGCACGGTATCTTTCTTCATGGTGCTTTTCAATTGCTGCTACTGCGCGGAACTTTTCAGCCAGTTCATGGAATCCTTCTTCATCAGCTGTCTTGGCGAAACCATCATACATATCTGTCCATTCATAGTTTTCACCTTCTGCTGCATGTAACAGGTTTTCCGGTGTATTACCGATACCATTCAGTTCCTTGAACCACATCTTTGCATGTTCCTTTTCGTTGTCAGCTGTCTTCAGGAATAATGCGGAAATCTGTTCGTAGCCTTCCTTTTTTGCCTTGGATGCGAAGTATGTGTACTTGTTTCTTGCCTGAGATTCACCAGCGAATGCTGCTTCCAGGTTCTTTTCTGTCTGTGTACCTGCGTACTTGTTTGCTGGTACTTCATCAACCTTTTCAAATGCAGATGCAGGCTGCTTGCAGATTGGGCACTGTTCTGGTGCTGCATCACCTTCGTGGACATAGCCACAGATCTTACACTTCCACTTTGTCATTTCTGTTCCTCCTTGATTATGACTAATGTATTATGAGTTATGTATCTCACTTTTTCATATTACACCTGATTTCATCACTTTGTAAGCTTTTTCTGACATTCCTCACAAAGACAGCTGATCTTCAGTTCGTAAGACAGAACCTGCTTATGAACATAATCTGTCAGATACTGTGATATGTCATCAAGATATACATCAGTGATTCTGCCACACTGCGGGCAGATCAGATGATCATGTCGAACAATTCTGTCGTAATGGTCCGGACCTCCTTCTACAGGCAGTCTTCTGATTCTTTGCTGCTGTACAAGGGCGTTCAGGTTGTTATACACGGTTGCAAGAACAATTTTTTCATTCTGTTCTTTCAGTCTGAGATAAATCTGTTCTGCAGTCAGATGCTCGTTGGATGAGTTGATCATCTCAAGTATCATGGTTGCATATTTTCCCATGTATCCTCCTTTAGAATTATTCTAATTCTATTTTATCTGTTTGTTGACTTTTGTCAACGTTTTGTGATGACATTATAACATCCACAGCCATCTTCACAACTGATTTACTCTTTCCTGAGTATATACAGCCAGCAAATCGCCCACATAACGATTCCTGCACCATATATGGCAGAAAAGGAATCACGTTCAGGTGTTGGACTGTCATTGACTGTTTCCCCACCATAAACTCTTCTGCCTGTTACAAGCAGACGATGAGAATTGATCCCATAAGGAGTACATGTAATCAGTGTGCACAGATCTTCTCCTGCTTCAATTCCTAAAAAGGAAGTATCTTCTGGCAGACATGTCTCAATTCTGTATACCTCATACGTCATCACCCGATCAAGTACATACAAAGTAAATATGTCCTTTTCCTGTACTTCAGACAGATGATTGAATAATACCGCACCAGGCAGGCCACTATGACCCGATATGAGACAGTGCGTGTTTTTTCCTCCGACAGGTAGACTTGACCATTCAATATGTCCCGCCCCACAGGCTAGCGTTCTGCCATCTGTTCCATGATATATGGGAAGTCTGCAGTCAATGGAAGGTATTTCAATGTAACCGATCATACCATCAGGCTGTTGTGAAAGAAGAGTTGCATACTGCTCCGTTTCTTCTTCACACAATGGTTCTAATGGACCAGATGCAATTACAGTTTCATTGAACTGTTCTGCTTTTTCCCACATTCGGGTATACGCATCCACATCAGCATGCATGATTTTTTCATGATAGCCCTGAATCGCCCTGCTTTGGGTATGACTGTTCCACGCAGATGCAATGCATGGATACAGGATGACCATCATACCCGCAACAAGACTTGCAGAACACATTTTCACATAAAGAATTCTTTTCCATTCTTCATGTTTCATGATCTGCTGTTTATTCGTTTTCCATCAGAGAAACACGAAGCATCAGTGCCCCGGCAATCATGCATAACGCACCACCAAACATGTAGAAGAATGTATTTCCATTTCCACCAGTTGCCGGAAGAATCGTACCTTTACTGTTGAGGATACCGATACCACCGTCATCTTCCGTCCATACATTTCCGCTCATGGATGTTTCCTTGTTGTTTTCACGGAAACTGATTTCCACTCTTGATGCCATTTTGTTAAATCCATCCGGTGCCTTGATTTCTTCTAAATATACTGTTGACCAGCCATCAAATCCTTCGATGCGTACTCTACCGGCTTCAATGACTGCTGATACAAATCCCACAGTGCTTTTTTCTTCGACTGAAGCAACGTGATATACACCATCTGATTCCTTGACTAATGCAATCTTTTCTCCGCCTGTTGCCTGTGTATACAATTCAAACTTTGCACCTTCCAGAACCTTACCGGACTTGGATTCCACCTTAATCAGGTCAAAGAAAAGTGTTGATAATGTTTTTGTTACTGTTTTTGTTGTGGAAACCGTACCATCAGAAAGCCATGTCTGCAGTGACTCCGTATCTCCTTTTACTGCTGCATTCCCATTAAGATAAACAGAGAAGATGACATTGACTTCTGTTGCGGCAGAAAGCTGATCCAGCCACTGCTGTGTAAAGCTGATATGGATATCGCAACTGTCTGCTGTCGGATTGTTTTCAACTGTATAGTCTGTACCGCTTACAAGCGGATTGCCATTTACAGTAACGCTGTCAATCTGAGACAATGTCATGCCATCACTCAGCTGCAGATGCAGTACTTCATTGACTGCACCTTTTTGGATCATCAGGATATCCTGATACTGAACAGGTGCACCAATCATAGCTGTTGTAGGATCCAGATCGTCACCAAGCTGTACACATGTAATCGCAGAGTTCAATGTTTTTTCCGTGACTGTAACCGTCTTGTTCTGTGGTGTTGTTTCAAGAGAAACAAGAGAGCCAGCAGTGGAAGTAACCAGGTAATAACCTGGAGCTGACAATGTAAAGTCAACGATTCCAGATGATGGTGCAATGACGGAAGATGCTGCCTCAGATACGGAAGAAGTCGTGACATATGCCTGTGCTGCCTTACCGAATTCTTCAATTGTTGCAGAGTTGACTGCAGTAATATAACCGTTTTTGATTGTGACATATGGATACCCCGCACCTGTGGAGCTGAAGAATGCATCCCATCCTTCCGCAATGGTATAACTGTAAGAATCCTTTTCCGCATTGACGGTTACATCCAGCATCCGATAGATTCGATAGGTTTCGTTTGCACGTGCATTGATCACACGGATTGTGTACTGCTCTGCCGCAAGAGTGAGTGTTGTTGTCCATAACATCATTACGGACATGATCATACCGATCAGTTTTCTGATTGTCTTCATTTTGTCTGTCCTTTCATATTGTTGTGAAGAATCTAAAAAGCAGAAGTAAGTGGGTCATCTTCACCTCCGCCTGTATTAGTTATTACCGTTATTTTTTAAAATGATGCTAAAATAATTGAAAAAAGGATAAAAAAATGAAAAAATCACTAAAAATACTGCCGATCAGCCTGATTGGCTGCCTTTGCATATGCCTGAGCGGCTGTCAGGAAACAGAACAGTTCACAGCCATGTATCTCAGCAGTGACACTCCGACTCTGAGGTTGATTGACGAAGATGGAGCGGAAATCACAGTACCAAGAGGAACAGAAGTAAAGATGTCTGATCGAAAGACGCAACAGGAAAATACCGTCTTCATCTACCTGCAGAATCAACAGTTCTGTATTGATCGAACTTCTTTGAAAGAGCAGAAAGAAGACTGCGTGGAAGAAACCGTTCTGTATGTCAATGAAACCGTACCCACCTTTGTTTCCTTTGATCATATGCAATATCAGGATATGGTCCACTATCAGCAGAAAGTGGAACTTACTGGTCATTCCCCATTGAAAGAGGATGGCAGTGTTGAGTGGTATCAGACGCAGTACGGTTATATCCATGCATCCCATCTTTCCCCTTCACCGATTGAAGATGACACCGATTACAGTGCAGTTCACAAACAACGGGAAAATCTGTATGGAGGAGGCAGTGGAGCTGAACTGGATTACACGCCACACCTGAAACAGACAAATCAGAAGTCAGAAGTACCTGAAATCATCTCCAGTGTATATCTGAATGGAGCAACCATCTCATCCATGGATGCCTATATTGATATGGCATTATCAGGCAACATCAACACGTTTGTCATAGATATCAAAGATGCTGATGTAATTGCTGTGGAAGCGGACACTATGAAGCAGCATTCCCCCTCTTCCTATCAGAAAGCCATCAACAGTATGGAAGAATACTGTCATGCCGTTACTAAAGCAAAACAGGCCGGTATTTATACAATCGGCAGAATTACCGTCTTCAAGGATACATGGTATGCATCCGACCACCCAGAACATGCAATCATTTCCACCCAAAGTGGTGAGCCTTACCAGCTGTATGGTGCACTGTGGCCTACACCATACAGCCATGATGTATGGCAGTACAATGTAGAGCTGGCTGTTGAAATGGCACAGAAAGCCGGCTTTGATGAAATTCAGTTTGACTATGTCCGTTTTCCGGAAAGTGTTGACTGGTATCATGATTATCTTGGTGAAATTGATCTGAGAAACACAGAAAACATCAGTCGTGCCAAGGCAATACAGCAGTTTCTGCTGTATGCCACAGAAATCCTGCACAGAAACGATGTTATCGTATCCGCAGATGTATTTGGAGAAACATCCAACGCCTATGTAACAGCTTATGGACAGTACTGGCCAGCCATCTCTAATGTCGTCGATGCGATCTGTGCCATGCCTTATCCGGATCATTTTTCCATTCATGATTACGGCATCGAGCAGGCAGTCTGGGAAGTTCCTCAACTTCTTCTGACATACTGGTCACAACATGTCTCCTGCAGACAACAGGAAACAGCCACTCCCGCCCGTACCGTAACCTATATCCAGGGATACGATTCCCTGTTTCCTCCTTATGTTACATACGACAGGCAGAAAATCGAAGAACAGATCCAGGGACTGAAAGATGGCGACATCTATGATGGACATATCATCTGGAACTCCTCTTCCGATCTGAACCGGTACAGATCCTATACGCAATAAAGACAGGTCCCCTGTCTTTTATTGTTGTTCCTGCTATTTCATGAAACAGCTGATCTTTTCTCAACCGGACGAATCTATGGAAAGATTATGAGTATCGGTATTTTTTCTAATACTCTTTGGCCTTTCTGGCAAAAAAAGAAGATGACAAAGCTTCCTGTTTGATCATATCAAAGGCTTCACGATGCCACCGATCCGCCTCTTCCTCAAAAAATCAGAAGTCATGCATGTTCTTGTACCCACTTTACAATCTGATCATTTCTTCCATCATTTACAACTGCATCAATCACCTGTGAAGCGGACATGATTTTTGTGATCAAAGCTTCATCCAGACGGTTCAGAAACGTAATCAGACCGCTTTGACTGAAAGATCTGATTTCCTTCATCTTCTGCGTATCTGCAAGTTTTCTTTTCTCATCATGGAAATGACAAAACATCTGTTTTTTCAGTAATGGAAGTCTGTTACTGACAGAGCTTCCAGTAATAATACACGTTTTCACAAACATCATATGATCATCGAAAAAGGCCTGTTACAAAGAACAGAGCATCAGATCTCATAAGCGATTTCCAGTGCGATGAGCAGTTTTCTTTCATCATGGTTGGCTGAAGCAAGCAGAGAACAGTCATAATCATCCTGATCCAGTACATCTCCAGGTTACAGGAAATCATACAGGTGAAGACCATAGAAGTCGCATGCAGCCTGAACACCAGCCAGTTCCATTTCTACTGCGATACATCCTTCCTGTTTTCTTTTTTCTACAAGGTTTCGCGTTTCACGCATCATGACATCAGTTGTCCATACTCTTCCACTTACATATGGAATGTGCAGACGTTCAAATATGCTGCATACCACACCACAGCCTCGAATCGTAATATAATCACTTTCTGGAGCATAGTAATACGACGCCCCTTCTCCTCGATATGACTCAGTTGGAACAATATACCTTCCCTGCACCTTTGCGGAATCAAGTGTCCCGCAGGAACCGCACATCACAAACTGTTCTGCCCCACTCAGCCAGGATACCTCATAACATGCCTGTGATGCCAATGCGGATCCGATAGCGGAAAGATAGAATGCGATCTTCTTATCTTTATACATCATCTGATACACAATGACATCCCCATTACATGCATGAATCCGTCCGATTTCACTGCACTTGTAGTGATTAAGCAGATAATCATGCAGTACGGTTGACAGCACGATCAGACATGTATCAACAATATTTTTTCTTTCTCCATAAAAATCATAGAGTGTCATCACAGCTGGTGAGCTGATATCATACCAGTCTTTCATCAGTCCTCTTAAAATGGCAGAAATGCCGCAATTACCGCAAATATAACAGATGGGAGCATGTTGGCAACCGATACCTTTTTTCCAAATACCAGATTGATTCCAACACAGAAAACCAGTACAGATCCGACCAGGGACAGATTTGCCATGGCAGCATCTGTCATAATTGGCTGCAGGAAAGAAGCAAAGAGTGTAATCAGGCCCTCAAAGATCAGCACAGGCACAGCCGAAAAAACACAGCCCTTTCCCATGGAACATGTCATGACCATGATGATGATCAGATCCAGAATTGCCTTTGTCGCAAGAATGGACCAGTTTCCAAGAATTCCATCCTGAATGGAGCCGACAATTGCCATAGCACCAATACATACGGTTAAGGAAGCTGAAACAAATCCATTTACAAAATTGTGATCTTTCGTATTTCCGCTCTTCACTTTCAGCCACTGTCCGAATGATTCAAACATGCCTTCGATATTCAGTATTTCACCAATCAGTGTACCAAGTGCCAGACATACTGTGACAAGCATCGCATTCCCGCTGCTGACACTGTTTCCTGCCACATGCAGCATACCTTCCATTGCTCCGGATATTCCGATGAAAATGACACTGATTCCACACACTGCAGTCAGTGAATCCTGCATCCTCTTCTTCAGACGACTTCCACACAGATACCCTAACAGTCCACCTGCAAGTATTCCTGCCACATTCATCCATACACCAATTCTCATAACTGCCCCCTGTTTTTTTGAATCGATTGTATCACCTGATATGCTTTTTTCAAACGAAAATGGCACCTGAGAAAGATGCCACTATTCACATTTCAGTTTTTCAGACAGTTTGACAACAAAATCCTGTGCATTTGTCACAATGCTGCGTGCGGAAAGGCTTCTGCGATCCGATAACTTATTCAGTGCAAACTCCGATATATCCACACTGTAGAAATACACCTGACGGACAGTTCCATCCGATAACACACGATACGATGGCGTCATATTTCCGGAAGCGATGGAATGAAGTGTAGAAGCCATGCAGATGAGTGTTGTCGCCTGATGGATTTCTTTGCGCATTGCATTCTGCGCTCGATACACATCACCATAGATTTCCGGCATCGGTCCATCATCTCGGATCGAGCCTGCCAGAACAAATGGAACACTGTTTTTCACACAGCTGAAGATAATACCGTTATCAATCTTTTCCTTATCGATGAATGCAGGAATGGAGCCACAACCACGAATGGCATTCAATGTGTCCAGATGATTGTAGTGTCCTGGTGGGACGGACTGCTGTGTATAGATGTTTTGACCAAGTGCTGTATGGAGCCAGGCTGCTTCCAGATCATGTGTAGCAAGTGCGTTTCCCGCAAGAAGCGCATGTACGTAGCCGTTATTGACAAGCTTTTCAAATTCCTTTCGGGAAGAGGCATCAAAAGCACATGCCGGTCCCATGACCCATACGATCCGACCATGCTGTTTTTCATATTTCAATGAAGAATGTGCCAAGGAATCCTGCTGATTCATCTGCGGGAGGAATTGG
>CAMCSA010000034.1 GCA_945877405.1 uncultured Erysipelotrichaceae bacterium
TTGAGGGGCGTGTGGGGAGACCCGTGCAAGTTCGAGTCTTGTCTGGTGCACTGAAATTACCGGATCTGTAAAGGTTCGGTTTTTTTTGTGCTGTCTGGCATAGAGAATAAAAAAACATGCAGAAGCTGCATGAACCCTCAACAATATTATTGTACAACACTAATAATGATAAAAAAAGACTGTTATCATGCGGAAATATGCATATACTGAAAGTACAAAGGAAAGATCTCAGATGATCGGGGAGGACCATATGAGAAGAATCGGAATCTGTTAAAAGGCGGGAGCTGAATAGAACTTCCGCAATCATAAACATTGGTAAAAATCTTTAACTGAGCTGGCTGATGCGGCGGAAATCATTATCTGATAAAAGTACTCTCCTTTAAGGAAGACAAAAGCGGCGAGATTACCGGAAATGATTCAGAATACCGATGGGTCGTGAATCAATCAGATTGCATTGATGAAACAGAAACATCCTTCTGAAGAAAATACCGGCAAGATCTGTTAGGTCGATATGCGCGCATCGATCGATAGACCAAAATCAGAGCAGTGGAAAGTTAGAGATTGATGAAGAGAACTCGAAAGGGTTCTCTTCTTTGTGGGTTCTGTAAGAAAATGTGATCTGAAGCAGAAGAGGGAATCCTTTTATGATTTCTGCGCCAGATTCCCTTTTTATGCTTTCCCTGTTCTCAATTTGATGGGAGAATGCTATAATTTTCACATGACTGAAATAAAGAAATGCGCGATGTTTCTGGCGGATGGTTTTGAGGAATGTGAAGGCCTTATTACCGTTGATATGCTAAGAAGAGCCGGAATCACGATAGATACGATATCCATGAATGAAACGGATGAAGTACTTACATCTCATAAGATCCGTCTTCATGCGGACCGTCTGTTCAGGGATACCGATATCACAGGATATGATGTTCTGATTCTTCCAGGGGGAAAACTCGGTACGGAAAACCTTGAGAAAAGTGAAGAACTGAAACAGTATCTTGTTTCATGGAATCAGCAGGGAAAGCTGATTGCTGCAATATGTGCAGCACCATCCATCTTCGGCCATCTGGGACTGCTCAAGGGAAAGCATTATACATGTTTCCCTGACTTCTACAGTGCAGACTATGAAGGAATCTATGAGATGGAACTGTCTGTTGTGGATGGAAATATCATCACAGGCAGAGGCATGGGTGCAACCATCGAATTTGCAAGAAACCTGATTAAAGCCCTGTGCGATGAACAAACACTCGAAAAAACAGAATACGGAATGCAGTATGAACATTCATTCCGCAGACTGACAAAAAAACCTGAATAAAGCCAAGAGGAGGAAAAGAAATCAATATGGCAAACATGTTTACCAATGACTCCAGACAGTTCAAGTTTGACGTCCTGGTCACAATCTGCCGTGCTGCCAACAGAGGCCCGGTTGATGAAGATGAAATCATGAAGTATGCACGCAATCTTGTATCACTGGATTCACCACGTGTCAGATGTTGTGTATATAAGGAAAGAGAAGTCTTAAGACAGAGAGTCCGTCTTGCGATGGGAAAGATGGCAAGTGACGAACGTGAAGACAAGCCGATGCAGATCATCCAGGTAATCGATGCTGCATGTGATGGATGTACGATCAAGAAGATTAGAGTTACAGATAACTGCCGTAAGTGTATGGCAAAGGAATGCGTAGCTGCATGCCGTTTCGGTGCAATGCACATTGGTGAATTCAGATCTGAAATTGACTACTCCAAGTGTAAGGAATGTGGTGCCTGTGCAAGAGCATGTCCATACAATGCGATTGTCGTAACAGAAAGACCATGTTATTCTCACTGTCCAGTTCAGGCAATCAGCTGGGATGAACACAACATCTGCCAGATTGATGAAAACAAGTGCATCAACTGTGGTCAGTGTGAACTTGCATGTCCATTCGGTGCGATTGAAGACAGATCCTATATTCTGCCTGTCATGAATGACCTGAGAGAAAAGCGCCCGATGTATGCAGTTGTTGCTCCATCCATTCAGGGGCAGTTTGATAACACAAGTCTGGCACAGACAATGAAGGCAATTGAAATGCTCGGCTTTGAAAAGTGTATCGAAGTTGCGATCGGTGCCGATGCTGTTGCACAGACAGAATATGAAGAACTCAAGAAGCACAAGGCAGAAGGTGTTCCGTTAACAACTTCCTGCTGCCCTGCATTTGTTAACATGCTGAGAATTCACTTCCCGGAACAGTATAAGAAGAACAAGTCTTCCACACTGTCTCCAATGGTAGCCATTGCCAAGAAGCTGAAGACAGATCATCCGGATCATGCTGTTGTATTCATTGGACCATGCGTAGCCAAGAAGTATGAAACACTGATTTCCGACTATATCGACTACTGCATTACATATGAAGAACTTGCCGCAATGCTGATTTCCAAGCATATCAATCCGGAAGATGTTGTTGTGGAAGAAAATGAGCCATACGGAACAGTCTATGGAAGAAACTTCGCTCACTCCAATGGTGTAGCCGGTGCTGTACAGCAGGCTGCCAAGGAAGCAGGCGATGGTCCATACACAGCAGTTGTTGCGGATAACGGCTTTGAATGTAAGAAGCAGCTGATGCTGTTGAGAGCAGGTAAGTTCACTGCAGATATTCTGGAAGGTATGAACTGCTCTGGTGGATGTATTGCAGGCCCTGCATGCATCTCTGATGCTGCAACAGTCCGTGGCAGAATGGCCAAGGAAAATATGTCCTGTGACAAGAAGACGATTGAACAGTCTCTTGAAATGTTTGACTTCAAGGGATTCAACATCGAAATGGAAAAAAAGGACTGAATGAATGAGTAAACCCGCACCTCAGACTGCGGGTTTTCTGCTATCATATTGCTATGGAAAAGAAAATTGACATGACCCGTCTGAGGTGGGTGAAACGGCCTCGTCTGTCCGTTTCCACACCGGATAAACTCATTGTGGAAACAGAGCCGTTTTCAGATCTGAAAAAAGATGGTACATGCATTGAGGCAATCATGCCGGTGGAGGGAAAAACATTCTGCCTGTCGGCACGCTGCGATTTCAACTATAAAAATGCACTGGATCAGTGTGGGCTTGTGTTGTATGAAGAAGATCAGCGCAAGGCGGTAGTCGGAATGGAATATCATGATGGTGAACTTTCTGAGCTTGCCAGCAATGTGTATCATTCGGATGGATATGATCGTTGCCATCGTGATCTGGCAAGCGGGATCTGCTGGATGTATTACAGAATCTGGGTCAGAGAAGATACGGTATTAGTGGAATACAGCTTTAATGGAAAGCGGTATTCCGGTATGAGAAGATTCAGGATCAACAGGGATCACCAGTTCCATGTCGGCATCTTTGCCTGCAGCCCACTGGATTCATCGTTTGACTGTATCTTTTCAGAAATGAAAGTCATGAAAGAGGAAAAAGATGAAAATGAATATTGAAGAAAGATTTATTGCGTATTGCAGAATCGATACGCAGTCTGATCCTGCAAACAGTGATGTAACACCAAGTACACAGAAACAGTTTGATCTGGCTGAAGTGCTCAGAAAGGAACTGATTGAACTTGGGCTTGAAAATGTTGAGCTGGATGAGCACTGCTATGTATATGGATGGCTGCCATCCAATACGAACCACGAAGTACCGACAGTCGGTTTTATTGCACATATGGATACAGCACCTGACTATACAGGTACTGGTGTCAATCCTCGTGTCATTGCATGCTATGACGGTAAGGATATTGAGCTGAATCCGGATGTCATCATGAAGGTGGAAGATTTTCCGGATCTGCCAGCCTTAAAAGGAAAAAGACTGATTGTAACAGATGGTAATACATTGCTTGGTGGAGATGATAAAGCTGGAATTGCATGTATCATGGATGCTCTGCAGTATTATCAGCTCCATCCAGAAGTGAAGCATGGCCGCATTGCGGTATGCTTTACACCGGATGAAGAAATCGGTAATGGACCAAAGTACTTCGATATTGAAAAATTCGGTGCAGAATTTGCCTATACAATGGATGGCGGAAATATTGAAGAAGTATCGGATGAAACATTCAATGCGGCAAGTGCGAAGCTGACATTCCATGGTTTCTCCATTCATCCAGGTTCTGGTAAGGATAAGCTCATCAATGCGGCATCTTTGGCTTGCCAATACCAGACATTACTGCCACAGTATATGACACCGGAACACACTTCAGGCAGGGAAGGGTTCATTCATCTGATTGGTATTGAGGCAAGCTCTGCTTCGGCCGTTTCAGAATACATCATCCGTGATCATGACCGTACAAAGCTGCAGGAAAAGAAGGATCTTATGAAAGCGGCAGTGGATTATCTCAATGTGCAGTATGGTCAGGGTACCGTTGAAATTGAGATTCAGGACAGCTATCATAATATGAAGGAAGTACTGGATGCGCATCCTCAGTCGGTTGAAACTGCATACAGGGCATTAAAGGAACTCGGTATTGAGGGTGTATCTGATCCGATCCGTGGTGGTACGGATGGAGCGGAGCTTTCCTTACGCGGACTTCCTTGTCCAAATCTTGGCAATGGTGATCGTAACTGCCATGGCCGCTATGAATACTGTGTTGTTGAAGAGATGCAGCTTGCTGCAGAACTGATAAAAAAGATCGTTGCACTGATCGAGGAGGCATAACATGATCTGTACATGCACAATGAATCCATCACTTGACTACTACATGGAGTTTGAAGACTTCGAAAATGACCAGAAACTGAGAAGATCCATCCTGGAATATTATGAAGCGGGTGGTAAAGGAATCAATGTTTCCATTGTATTAAGCAATCTGGGTATTCCAAGCCGTGCCTTTGGATTCATTGGTGGTTTTACAAAGGATTTCTATATCAAGCTGCTGGCAAAGTATGAAGATATCCGCCCGAATTTCACATACATTGATGGGGCAACACGTATCAATGTCAAGCTCAGATCTGACTCGGTTACTGTCCGTGACATGCATGCCAATGGTCCTACCATTACACATGATGCCATGGAAAACCTGATGAACAAGGTCAGTACACTATATGAAGGTGATATCTTTGTTCTGGCGGGTAATATTGCGGAATACCTTGTGGAAGATACGAAGAAGATGATTGTAAATGCAATCGATCACAACATCAAGGTAGTTCTTGATACTGTTCCGGAAGTCATGAAATCCATGATTGATTATAAACCGTTCATGTATAAGACAACTCCATCAGAACTGAATGCATTTACGGATCTGCCATGTTCCACAAAGGATGAAGTCATTTCTGCAGCAAAGTCATTACATCAGCAGGGCGTAGAACATGTGATTGTACTTCTGGATGATGGTACTGCAGTACTTGTCTGCAGGGATGGTGTATATGAATCAGGTATTCTGCGCAAAGGACCAGCCGTTAATACGGTTGGAACAGGTGACTCCATGGTGGCTGGATTCTTAATGAACTATGTTCGTACAACAGACCCGGTTGATTCCTTCCGTTTTGGGGCAAGCTGTGGTACCGCAACAGCCTATTCCAGAGGTCTTGCGACAAGAGAAAAGATTGACCATATGTATGAATCTACAGAGATTCACCAGATTGGATAACTGAATTTTACGTGAAGGGGATGTGCATGTACTGCACATCTTTCTTTTTTCGTGTATAGTAATGCGGTGGAAAGAAGGATATAAAATGAAAAAACTGATCTGTATGTGCCTTGCGGCATGCCTTCTTGCAGGATGTGGCAGCACAACACATGATGAAAAAAATAAAACGGAAACTCTGATAATTACAAACAGTGTGGAGCTGGATTGTACACCAAATGACATGTCAGGCTATTCCTGGCTGACGGGAGAAACCGGTACATATTACGAAATTACGCTGGAAGAATCCGTACGTCTTTTTGCGGAAGGTGGAACCGGAGTCATCTACTATGGCTATGTTGGTTGTGAGTGGTGTGAAAGAGCTCTGCCTGAACTCAATAAAGTCATGGTGGAACTGAATCTGCCTGTCTATTATGTGGATGCATCTGTACAGCCGGATGATGAAACATATGATCATCTTCTCACCTATGTCGGGGATGATCTGAAAAAAGATGATGATGGGGAGCCTGCCTTCTATGTTCCTTATGTTGTGGGCGTGAAAAACGGAAAGCTGACAAAGTCGCAGATTGCTCTTGTATCAGGCTATTCTGTAAAGAATCCTGGAAGCCATGATGCGTCGGATC
Organism: uncultured Erysipelotrichaceae bacterium; assembly: GCA_945877405.1. Lineage (GTDB taxonomy): Bacteria > Bacillota_I > Bacilli_A > Erysipelotrichales > Erysipelotrichaceae > Bulleidia. The sequence continues at coordinate 6,190 of CAMCSA010000034.1, forward strand.
AGATGAGCGATTCACAGAAAGAAAAACTGCAGGAAATATACAGAGAAATTTTCAGAAGTGTTGCGGATTGACAGAAGTGTAACAGAATCACTTCTGTTTTTTCGTATATCCTCATGGTATACTTGAACCATGGAAAAAACTGTATATGCCGGCACATATACCGGCAGGAAGAGTGAGGGGATCTACTCCTTTAGCTTCTATGATGGAAAGCTGTCTGATCCTCAGCTTTTCGCGGGTGTGAAAAACCCGAAATACATTTCAGTCGATCATGGGATCATTACTGCGGTTGCAGATTTTTCACATGGCAGTGGTGTAGCTGTATTCAACGGGAAAGGAGAAATCATCGATCAGATTGCGTTTGAAGAAAGAACTTCCTGTCATGTGGCGGTAGATGGTAATGATATCTATACCGCAAACTACCATACCGGTACGGTAACACATCTGGTAAATGAAGATGGAAAACTCAGACTGATCAGAAGTGAACAGATTCAGGATGGGGCAGGATGTCATCAGGTCATATTATGGAAGGACTGTGTACTTGTGCCATGTCTGTTTCTCGATCGGGTTGTCATCTTTGATCGTGATCTGAATTATAAAGGGAGCCTGAAATTCGGGAATGGATCAGGTCCAAGACATGGTGTGATCACGAAAGATGGAGAATACCTGTATCTTGTGACTGAGCTGTCCAACCAGCTGTATGTCATTCATACAGGGGACTGGAAGGTAGAAAACGTAACTTGTCTTTTACCAAATGATGAAAAGCAGGTCAGAGATACTGCTGCCATTCATATGAGTAAGGATGAGAAGTATGTTTATGTATCCACCAGAACAAAGAATGTCATTTCTGTACTGGAAATGAAGGACCATCAGCCGACATTGATTCAGTGTGTCAGCTGTCTTGGCAATCATCCACGAGATTTCATGCTTGTGGATCAGTATCTGTTATGTGCAAACCGTAACAGTGATGAGATTGTTTCCTTCCCGATTCATGAAGATGGAACATTGGGAAAACCGGTATCAAAGATCAGTGTGCCTGAGGCAGTCTGTCTTGTAGCAGAATAATGAATGCGTAACAACAGCGGTGTACAGAAATGTACATCGTTTTCTGACTTCGATGCAACTTGGAAAAATAATGAAAAAGTGGAAGCTGTAGTTTAATCAGGTGCTCTGGTATGCAAAAAAAGTAGTTTATATGTAGCGGTATTTTATCAATGGAGTCCGTAGTGGAGTCTTCCGTGTTGAATTGATCTATAAGCAAAGAAGACAATCGCTACGGACCTTGTTGAGGACTGTTTGGATTAATTGTCTTATGGCAAGAATAGTATGGATCATCAGGCGAATGTAACAATGTTGAAATTACGATATACTTCCAGTAATCAATGGAAAGGAAAAGAGGAAATGGTGATGTATTACAAAGGGAAAAGAATAGGATCCAATGTATATACGAAAGGGAAATATGGAAAAAGAAATCATTGGCCCACTGATACGGATAATCCATATCTGTATTCTTATGGAAGGTATCCGACAAAATTGCAGGAAGAAGATCTTCCGGAATGCTTTGTTCCCATACGGAGTCGTGTGATTCACTACATGGATGGCTATGTCAGAACATGTGGAATTACCGATATGAAATATACATGGGTAAAGTTGAATCATCTTTTCAAGGATGATTACATTTACGTTTCCTATCATGGGAAGCTGAGTGAAAAGATCACCGAATGGGGATATGTCAGTGTTGGTGATTATGATGTCTGTGTCTGTGGGAATGATATCGTGGATATCGTTGTTGCTGCAGAAAAGTATTCCGGGTTTGATACCGCAGAAGTTCGTACAGAAATCGAGAAGAAAAGAGTCTGGCTCAGAGATCATGAACCGGAATATTACGCACGTGCGGTGGGAGAAGACAAAGACATCTTTGAGATCTTTCGTGAAAAGGGATTTATAAAATGATTAATCATGTGATGGGCCAACAACTCTGTACATTGTAACTGGTTCCTACCGGTAAGCACAACAAAGTGGTAGAAGACATGTACAGAAGTCAGATATCATCTCAGTACGGATGATACTCTAGGCTACCCTTTCTGCCAATGAATGATCGAGGATTCCATGGAAATGATCTTGAAAGATCGCCGCAGATGATTTGAGGTTTGCACAGGTCGGCAGATCAGAATCGATTGCCTGCATCAGTTGAATTCATAATGAGTTCCATAGTCATCATTCACCAGTGTCATGATTCTTCCATAGTTGTCCTGCACTTCAATATGAACTGCAAAGTTATCGACTTTCCCGAATTTCATGTCTTTCGTAACTGAAAAGAAAGTCGGCCCACGCCGTGGGTTATAAGGTTTATTAACCCTGTCCGTTTTTTCCTGGTTGATCGGAATTTCTGTGATCATCTGATCTCCATCATAAATGTATGCACTGATCTGCGTAATTTCCGGAATCTTTCGATTGCTGTCGTATGCTAAAGTAACAACGATATCGTATTCAGTGGTAAAGCCATAACTGTCAGAACTTACCAGCTGGGTTTGCATATCAACATATGGGAATGTGTTGGATGCAAGATGATCCAGAACATCCAGCAAAGCTGTCTGTCTTTCTTCACCCTGAATCAGTTCAAGGCTGACTTCGAGTGTGTCATCCGTTAATGGTATTTCAGCCTGCGCTGTATACAGATGGCCGTTTTTTACGGCTTCAAAGCTGAAATCCTGTTCGCCATGAATGTGAAATACTGCTTCCGTTTCTTCTGTAAATGATTTTGGCTGTGCGGAAAGACTGATCGTAACGGTATTATTCTGATAATCATAGTGATCTATGGTTACATTATTGCTTACGGTCAGGCTGTTATATGTTTCAAGTGCATTCTGAACACGGGAAGTAATGGAACTGACTTCGTCTCTGAGCTGTTGCGTCTGCATCGCAATGGTCTGTTGTAATTCCATATATCTGTTTTCCAAAGAGGCAATCCTGGAAAGAAGAAACCATCCTGCAATAACAGCTGCTGCAGCGGAACATGCATATAACAGTTTTCGTCTCCCTGTCTTTTGGGATTGAGCATTAAGGATATTCTGCAGAGTTTTCTGTAAATCATCATCCTGGCTGTCGGATTCTTCATTGATCAGCCATCCTACTTTGACATTCAGTATTTCTGCCATGGCAATAAGATTATTCATCTCAGGTAAAGACTGGTCGTTTTCCCATTTGTAGACTGCCTGTCGTGATACGTTCAGTTTTGCACCAAGTTCTTCCTGTGACAGTCCGGCTTCTTTTCGTTTTTTCTGTATTCTTTCACCAATTGTCATAGTTGTTGCTCCTGTTTTTCTGATTCTATTGTACATAGAATATATGTATTTCTCATCCAACTGCACATTGGAAATGTGTTAACTGACAGTTGACATGGGGATTGTTACAAAAATACAGAGATTTTTGGCATGTCAGTGCACAAAAACATATCGATATATTGACAAATATCGATATGATATATATTCTGTTATCAGTGAAGGGGAGGGAATATGCGTTATCGGGATGATGTGAAGATTTTCAAGGCACTGGCAGATGAAAACAGACTTGCCATCCTGGATCGATTAAAACAGGGAGAAACATGTGTCTGTGTTCTTCTTGAGGAGCTTGCAATCAGTCAGTCTACACTGTCTCATCATATGAAACTGTTATGTGACAGTGGACTTGTGGAGTATCGGAAGGAAGGGAAAAGTATTCTGTATTCATTATCAGTGGAAGGATGCAGATCCATCCATCGCCTGTTAGGACATTATACCTGCTCACGATGTAAGGATGAGGAGGATCAGGTATGATGGGAATATGGGATTTCATTCAGAATCAGATTCTTGGAATGAGATGGCTGCATGATCTTGTTGGTGCAGCGTTGAGTGGGTTATCTTTGGATATCAATACAAAGATTGGTGGAAGCATTCATTTTTTTATCTATGATATTATCAAGATCATGGTTCTTCTTGGAACGCTGATCTTCATCATCTCATATATTCAAAGTTATTTTCCACCAGAACGAACAAAGAAAATTCTGGGCAGATTTCATGGTTTATCCGCAAACATCCTTGCGGCATTGCTTGGAACAGTGACCCCATTCTGTTCGTGCTCTTCCATACCTCTGTTCATCGGGTTTACAACTGCAGGCCTGCCTTTAGGTGTTACATTCTCATTTCTGATTTCTTCACCGATGGTTGATCTTGGCTCACTTGTCCTTCTGATGAGTGTGTTTGGTCTGAAAACTGCAGTTGTGTATGTTGTATCCGGGCTTGTTATAGCAGTGGCTGGTGGAACAATGATTGAAGCCATGCATCTGGATGATCAGGTGGAGGAGTTCATCCGCAAAGGAAGAAGGATCGATATGGAAATTGAAACCATGCATGCGAAGGAAAGAATGGAATATGCATGGCAACAGGTTGTATCAACTGCTAAGAAGGTATTTCCATATGTGATTGTTGGGGTTGGGATCGGAGCTTTGATTCATAACTGGATTCCGGAAGATCTAATTATCGCAGCTTTAGGTACAGGAAATCCGTTTGGCGTACTGATTGCGACGGTATGTGGTATTCCGATGTATGCAGATATTTTCGGATGTATTCCGATTGCGGAAGCATTGCTTGCCAAGGGGGCAAGACTGGGTGTTGTACTTTCCTTTATGATGGCAGTTACAACACTGTCATTACCATCTATGATCATGCTTCGTAAGGCGGTAAAGCCAAAGCTGTTATGTATATTTGTTTTGATCTGTACACTGGGCATCATCTTAACGGGATATATGTTCAATGTACTTCAGTATTACCTGATCTGAAAGGAGGATAAAGAATATGTTCGGATTTGGAAAGAAAGAAGAAAAGAAAGAAGAATGCACATGTGGATGCAACGAAGAAAAGGAAACATGCTGTTGTGAAGAAGAAGCAGGTGAATGTTGCTGTAAGAAGTGTTGTGTAATCGATGTCAAGATTCTTGGTTCTGGATGTAAGAAGTGTCATGCAATGTATGAGGCTGCAAAACAGGCTGTATCAGAGTTAGGCTTAGATGTCACAGTGGATTATGTTACGGATCTTGAACAGGTTATGGCATATGGTGTCATGTCCATGCCAGCTCTTGTGGTGAATGAAACTGTTGCTTCAATGGGAAAAGTACTGGACAAGGAAGCAATTAAGAGTTATCTTGTTTAGGAAACAGCAGTACCAAATGGCCTGTCAATCCAGGTCGAAGGATAATTGAGTTTCACCCGGTGTTGGACGGAGAAATATGATCGGCTTCCATTTTCAGTAGTATCATGATTAAAATGGGGACTTTATGATCAATCTGTCAAAGGGATTCGTGTTGAGAGGTCTCGTCTGCACCAGATGTTCCGGTGAATGGAACAGGTTTCTGTTTACCGGAACATTTTTATTTTGGCAAAGACGTGTATAATGGAAACATGGTGCGTAGAAAAAGAGAAATCGATATGTTGCATGGACCGTTGATCAAAGGGATCCTTTTATTTGCAATGCCGTTAATGTTGAGCAATCTTCTGCAGATCGGACTGAATGCGGCAGATACGATTATTGTAGGAAAGTTTTCCGGGCAACATGCCCTGGCGGCAGTAGGAGCAACGGGTTCAATCATCAATCTTGTTGTATCGTTATTCAATGGAATTGCGATCGGAGCGAATATTCTGATTGCTTCCTTAATCGGAAAAGGTGACCGTCATCTGATCAAAGATGGTGTGCATACAAGTTATTTTATTGCGATTGTCGGAGGTATCATTTTGATGATTGCCGGAAGTATTCTGACAATGCCGCTACTGCACCTGATCAATACACCGGATGACATCATCTCACTTTCTGCATTGTATATGCGGATCTATTTTGTGGGAGCTTTGCCGTTGCTGGTATATAACTTCGGAGCGGCGATTCTGCGCTCCAAAGGTGATACAGCACGGCCTGCGCGGTATCTGATGATCTCAGGTGTTGTGAATGTTGTTTTGAATCTGCTTACTGTTGTCATATTGAAATGGTCGGTAGCTGGTGTAGCGGTATCCACTGTTATATCAGAAACACTTTCCGCTTATCTTGTAACAAGAGCGTTAGTGAAGGAAGAAGATGAAACAAGGCTTGTCATCAAAGAAATCAGAATGAATGTTCAGCAGATTAAGGAAATTCTGAAGGTGGGTATACCGACCGGTTTGCAGTCATCCATGTGGGGTATTTCCAATATGGCAATTCAGTCGGCAATCAATTCATTCGGTTCGATCGTTGTGGCTGGTGACAGTGCAGCGCTGAATCTAGAAAGCTTTGTATATATCGGCATGGGAGCCATCGGTAATGCGGCTGTGACATTCATATCACAGAATTATGGTGCAAAAAACAAAAAGAGAATCGGTCAGATCATTGTGGTTACAACAGTGCTGATCGCACTTGTTTCCTTTTTGGAAGGAGCAATCATCTATGGAAATGGAAGCTTCTTCCTGTCGCTATATACCAACGATCCTCTTGTTGTAGAAGCTGGTAAGCTTAGACTTGCCTATGTGACATTCTGGCTGTTTCTCAATGGAATTCTTGACATACCTGCAGATGGATTACGTGGGATGGGATATGGTACGTTACCGACATTGATCATGTTTGTCGGTATTGTATGTGTCAGAGTTGTTTATGTATATACAGTGTTTGCATATTTTAAAACGATGCCTGCTCTGTATCTGTGTTATCCATTATCCTGGATCATTACAATGATTCTGCAGTTCTTCTTCTTTTCCATCGCCTATCGTAAAATGCCATCGGAAGTTCAGGGATGAGATGTATTCTCATCCTTTTGTGTCTGATAAAAAAATACTCTGTCAAAGACCTGCCAGAGTATCCAGTTTATGTTTTGTGCGCTGATTGAAGGTGTGTATGACCCGTCCTGTTGCTAGTACCGCAATTACAGTACCAGGCCCGATTCCAAAAAACAGGCGCGATGAGAATAATCCGATGACAAGCGTGACGATGACACAGAAAGAATCAAACAGATTTTTACTGAAACCCATATCCTTGCCGATCACCTGTCCGATGGCATTGACGATACCATCGCCAGGATTCGGTATTATCTTCATGTTTACTGTCAAAGCTGCACCAATACCTGTCAGCAGTATGGCGGCAGCCAGTGTGATGATTTGCGATGGAAGTGTTGAAGGCTGAATTGTAAACAGGGTGGAGAACAGATTGAGAAAGCGTGTAAAGACAATACTGAAAGGTATCTGCAACAGTGCCTTCCAGTCTTTGACCAGACAAAGCTGACCTATAACAAATATGCAGTAAAGGACAAATGTCGTATCACCAAAACTGAAACCGCTGATATCGGAAAATATATATGCGGTTGATATGATCGGGCTGACACCAAGGCCTGCCTTTGTGTTTATTGTCAGGCCAGAAGCCAGGACAACAATTCCGATCAGATAGAATATACATCTGTATGTTTTTTCTTTCACGTCGGAGATCATAACACGAATGTTATGATTTGTGTATTTCTGAATCGGAAACTTCCAGGCCTCTGTTGAGAAGATCGTTATAGGCACTGTTGTTGTATTCTGCGATTTTTTTCTGCCTATAGGATGTAAAATCGGCTTTGATCGCAAGCATTTCATCAACGATATCTTCCATGCGCAAAGGATCTGCGTGAAGCAGGTAACCGATCATCCTTGTCATCTGTTTTTCTGTTTTCAGCTCATCTGCAAGTACGATCCCAAACTCTTTGGGATAGCCATGAGAGATAATGAGCTGAATCAGCTGGTTTCTTCTCTTCTGCTTTTCAGTCATAGTCCGTTAACTCCATATTGATGGATTTTGGTGTGAAGCCATAACCAGCATACATTTTCATGGCATCTACGTTTCTGGCATTTACCTGCAGTTCGATGGAATCATAGCCTTTCTGGTGTTTTATGTCTTTTACATAATTGAAGAAGGCGTGCCCGATTCCTTTATGTCGATACTTTTCATCAACTGCCATTGTATCCACAAACAGAATATCTTTTGTAATATGAGTTTGATTTTCAATGTGCCTATGTTCAAGAATCATGACGCCTGCAGTCGTGCCATTATCTTCTGCAATGAAAACAGACTGTTCTTGCAGAAGATGGTGAAAGAATTCTTCTGATAATACAGGAGAACATGCACAGTATACATCAGGTCTCCATGCAACATGCATCTGCTGTACCTGCTGCATGATGATTTCAATCTGCTCATAATCTTCAGAAACTGCCTCTCTGATTGTAATCATAAAAACTCCGTGGTACAAAAAAAGACGATTATCATCGTCTTATCAGTGGAGCTAAGGAGGATCGAACTCCTGACCCCCTGCTTGCAAAGCAGGTGCTCTCCCAGCTGAGCTATAACCCCAAGTGCTCAATTAGTATAGCACTTATTATTTCATTTGAAAAGAGATTTTGTACTCATTTTCTTCAAAATCGAGATTCATGATCGCACCATTGATCATCGCCATTGTTGGAGGCATGTGTCCCAGATCTGCATTGTACAGCACAGGGATATCATAGAATGCACGTTCAATGGCTTCTTCATAACTCATTCCTGTTTCAGAAGAAGGAATGGCGGTGCGGCTGATGATGACAGCCTTTGTATGATCAAACCATCCGGCATAACGGAACTGCAGGAATGTACGGTACAGGCATTCTGCACTCAGACAAAAATTATCAAAATACCAGATTGTACCATCTTCACTGTAACGGTTGACAAAATCCCTTGCATGATCAAAGCGTGTACCGATCAGATCTTTTAACACATCGATGCATCCGCCAATGCATCTGCCTGAAGTATGGATGGCATCCACATTGCTGCCGAAAACTGTTTCTTCACTCATGTCCAGTTCATCCGCAAACGGATCTGATACATGGTGTGTCCAGGAATGTTGAGGTGCACATTCTCCACTGAGATAAGTTGCCTGTCCTTCCAGGTATTCCGGTAATGGATCAATATCATAGCTGCCTGCATTGCAGCCATAGATGGTTGCAACATCACACATGCATGTATATGGGAAAAGAAGACCGGTCGGATCGGAAAGGCCATACAGCCATTTTGGATGCTGTGCCATCAGATCAAAATCTGCATAGGGAATCATTTCATCCAGAAAGTCTCCTCCGGCAGCACACATGATCACATCAATATCATCGTCCGCAAAAAGGGAGTTCAGTTCTGCACCTCTTTGTTCAGCTGTTCCACCACGGGGATCGTTGATTCGAACATTTTCTGTTTCATATGTCTGATAGCCCTGCTGGTTAAGCCAGGCTATGGAACGGTCAAAATCTTCCAGTTTTCTGCCTACACCGGCAGATGGGGCACAGATTCCTATAATACCGCCTTTTTGAATAAAAGATGGATAAATCATACTGCTAACCTCTTTCTAGAGCTATGATAGCAGAACATGCAGGTCATTTCCAATGGGAAAGGAATACTTTCATGTTGACAGTTCACACAGATTTCAGATCCAGAATGTACTATAATCAGTATATGAGATTTACGAAAAAGATACTTGCCGCTCTGCTGTCCTTCAGTCTGTCTGCAGGATGTGCCCCGCAGATGGTAAAGGAAGTCAAAGATGGAACTTATACAGGATCAAGTCAGGGGTATGGTGGAACAGTTGAAGTCAATGTCACAATCGCTGATCAAAAAATAACAGAAGTGAAGGTGTCTGCTCCACATGAAACGCAGGTTGTTGCTTCATCAGCTTTGAAACTGATTCCAGAAGCAATCGTTTCCTCTCAATCGATTCAGATTGATGCTTCTTCAGGGGCAACCATCACTTCAGATGCAATCTGCACAGCTGTAGAAGATGCATTACAGAAAGCGGATACTGACATGGAACAGTGGAAAGGCGGGGAATCCGTATCCATCCGGAATCCGAAGAAGGATATTACAACCGATGTTGTTGTGGTCGGTGGAGGAATTGCCGGTCTTTCTACAGCTTTACGTCTGCAGCAGATGGGCATTGATACAACAATCATTGAAAAAGACAGTGTCTGTGGTGGCATTATGAAAGATATCACTTCTGCAGCACAGATTGTCTCTTCTGGAACAAAGGAAGAAAAAAAAGAAGAAGCCAGTGAAACAGAAGAACAGCCAGATCAGGAAGAAGAGGATCGTGAACAGAGTGAAGAGGAAACAAAGGAAGAACCTGAGCCTGTGATCACACTCAAAGATGATCTTGTTCCATATTTTACAGAAGAAAGCGGCATGCTGGAAGTATTCATGGAACAGCTGGACGGAACTCTGATCTGGCAGAAAAATGATCTGGGAATTCCATTTGAAAATGAACTCATTGAAACACAGCCATACCATGAAGCCGTTGTGGCGCAATATGATACAAGTGCGAATACTGTCGGACAGCTGCTTGGGAAAGAGGCAGAAGTATCGGGAGCACGACTTCTGTATTCAACTGCTGTGATCCATGTAGAAGAAAACAGCGATGGTGCAGTAGTACAGGCAAAGGCTGCCGATGGCACATTGTTTACAGTAACCTGTACATATGCGGTTATCGCAACTGGGACATGGGATGATGGGGAATATATTACCATTTGCAGTGAGCTGAATGAAGATGATGGTCGAAAACTTGGCGGACAGAACGGATATGAATATGTGAGTGGCAATTCCATTTTGATGGGAACCGGATACCAACCGGATGATCATACTGTGATTGATCTGTTCGATGATCTTTCCGGATTGCTGAAATATGGTGGCGTGATTGTCAACACAGATGGGGAAAGGTTTGTGGATGAAACTGCAGATCGACAGACTGTATCCAATGCCATCCTGGCTCAGCAGCAGGACTGTTACCTTGTGCTGAGTACAAAAGGATATGAAACATTCCGGTCACATTTACTCAAAATGGAACTGGATGGTGAAACAAAGGATCAGATTTCATCGGATGAAGGAAAGGATGTGTTCTTTATTACTTCAGAGCAGCAGATCAATGATATTGTACCTGTTGGAAGAGTGATTCAGGAATACGAGCAGTCCTTGGCTCAGCTGAGTCTGAATGATGGATACGAAGATGCTTTTGGAAGAAACAGCTTCAAAGGTAATCTGAGCATTGAAAACGGTATTGTTCTGATCGGTCTGTCCTGTTTTTCAACGGGTAATACAGGTGGGTTATCTGTGGATACATCTTTCCGTGTAATCAGTGAAGATGGCGAGGCATCTGATCATGTATTTGCGGTTGGCAGTGTGTGCGGGAATGTTCTGAGTGAAATGGATGCACCAGGTTTGCGTACCGCATGGGCATTTGTGTCCGGTAAGACAGTTGCGGATGAAATCGGTAGTGTGCTTGCTAAAGAGCAGCTGGAAAAACTGCTTGCCAAAGAAACAGAAGAATGAAAAGCGTATTGATTACAGGTGGCAGTGAAGGGATCGGTTATGCTTTTGCATGTCACTACGCCTCCCTTGGTTATCATGTGGTTCTTGCCGCAAGAAGGGTTTCCTTACTGGAAGAAGCAAAGGCAGAACTGCTTCGTAAATACAGCTGCAGCGTAGATATCTTTCCGATAGATCTCAGTGTGATCGGGAATGGTGAGATCCTGTACAATCAGGTAGATGGGAAAAATCTGGACGTAATGATCAACTGTGCCGGTTATGGGATGCAGAATCGGGCACATCTGATCCCGATAGAAGCAGATGAGAAGATGGTTATCGTTAATGATGTTGCTTTGATGACATTATGCAAGCTGTTTATCAAAGATCATCTGTCCAGAAAACATGGCATGATCATCAATGTATCTTCAACCGGTGCCTTTCAGCCTGGGCCATATATTGCTTCCTATTATGCGTCCAAATCGTTTGTACTCAGTTACTCACAGGCATTGGATGCTGAAGTAAAATCACATGGATTGCGGGTATACTGCCTGTGTCCTGGGCCTGTGGATACAGCCTTCTATGATAAAAGCGGAGGAAAGATGTCCGCATATCATATGTCTGCAGAAGATACCGTTTCCTGGTGCATGAAGCATCTTGGCAGAAACTGTGTGATTGTGCCAGGTGTGATTAATCAATTGTTGCGACTTGTTCCAATAAAGATCAGAATATATTTTCTTTCAAAAATGAAAAATGTTCAATCGGATACATGATTGAACATTTTTTCGCATCTGAAGTACAATGGACACAAAGGAAACAAAAAATATGAAAACAGTCACAATTGAAGATCTGAAGCAGTTTGTATTTATTGAAAATCCGGTATATGCACCGAATGGGAAAAGTCTTGCATTCATCAAGGCAACAGTAGACGAAAAGAATAATGGATATCACAGGGATCTGTACCTTGTGAAAGATGGAATGGTCAGGCAGTATACCGCTAAAGAAAATATTTCCTTTGTCTTATGGAATGATGAAACAGAGATGATCATTTCCCGAAAGGCGGAAACACCTGGAACAACAGAATTGTTGAAACTGTCAGTCGATGTTGGAGAAGCAATACCTTGGATGGCACTGCCATTCCCATTAGTAAAACTGCATAAACTGGACAATGGAAATTATGTGGTGGTTGGTTGTATTAAGGCAGATGAACCGGAAGCCTGGAAGGTAAAGGCGCAGAAAAAGGAAGAAGATCAGTCTTCCTGTACGGTTGTGGATGAACTGCCATACTGGATGAATGGGGCAGGTTATATCAATAAAGACCGCAACTGTATGTTTGTGATTCGAGATGGAACAGTTGATCGGATTACAGGCATCAACATGAATGTGGATGAAGCAGTTGTGGATGGAAACAGAATGTATTATACATGCAGTAAAAAGGATCCATCGATCTGCCTGTATCAGAAGCTGTACTGCTATGATGGGAATACAGGAGAAATCAGCTGTATTTATGATGCGTGGACACACAGCATTCAGAATCTGTATATAGTGAATGGGACACTGTATTTTCAGGCATCCGATATGAGGGAATATGGTGTTAATGAAACAGGAAAGATCTGTACAATAAAAAACGGCACGATTGTTACGGTATGTAAACCAGATCGTTCCATGTATAACAGTGTAGCTTCCGATATTGCTCTTGGTGGAGGAAAACAGAGTGCAGTGATGGATGGTGCTCTTTACAGTCTGGAAACAGATGAAGATCATACAAGGATTGTCCGATACGATGAGGATGGAAAGAAAACCATCATCAAAGATGCAGAAGAAACACTTTTCTGCATGGATGCAGCGGATCACAGGATTGCATATGTATCTTCTTCTCCATCTTCTTTGCAGGAACTGTATGAACTGGATGTGAATACAGGCGAAGTCACAAAACTGACGGACTTCAATGATGCATATCTACAGGATATAGAGATATCCATACCGGAAAGAGTTGATTATGAATCCGAAGGGAAGGAATTGCATGGCTGGGTAATCAAACCGGTTGGGTATGAAAAAGGAAAGAAATATCCATGTGTACTGGATGTACATGGTGGTCCTAGAACGGTTTATGGATCATCTTTCTTCCATGAAATGCAGGTATGGGCAGCAGAAGGATATTTTGTATGCTTTACAAACATAAAAGGCTCTGATGGCAGAGGAGATGTATTTGCGGATATCAGAGGTGATTATGGTGGAGAAGACTATCGTGATCTGATGACATTCATGGATCGTGTATTGGAAACATATCCGGATATTGATGAAAACAGGCTGTGCGAAACAGGTGGCAGCTATGGTGGATTCATGACAAACTGGATCATCACACATACGGATTGTTTCTGCTGTGCAGCAAGTCAGCGCAGTATTGCCAGCTGGATCAGTTTCTCATTGATCGCAGATATTGGACCACAGTTTGGAACAGATCAGTGTGGTGCAGAAAAAAACTGGGATGATGCGACCTTTGATAAGCTATGGCATCATTCACCTTTGAAATATATCCGCAATGCCCATACACCAACGCTGTTCATTCATTCAGATCAAGATTACAGATGCCCATTAAGTGAAGGTATGCAGATGATGCAGGGACTGGCTGTACAGGGAGTGGAAACAAGGATGTGCATTTTCCATGGAGAAAACCATGAACTCAGCAGAAGCGGTAAACCGGCAAACCGGCTCAGAAGACTGCATGAAATTACAGACTGGTTTGAGAAGCATACAAAATCTTGACCTCAAGCTGACTTGAGGTTGTATGGTAATGATACTGGAGGAAAACAGTTATGAGTCTTGTGGTAAATCTTTATTACACTGGTACAAATGGCAGCGCACGTAAATTTGTGGAAGAAATGGAAAACAGTGGAATTGCGGATGCAATCCGAAAAGAAGAAGGAAATGAAAAATACGATTATTTCCTTGTGATGAAGGATCCGGAAACAGTACTGTTAATTGATCAGTGGAAAGATCAGAAAGCACTGGATGCCCATCATGCTTCACCAATGATGAAACAGCTTGCACAGTTAAGAGATAAATATGATCTGCATATGCGTGTAGAGCGGATGGAAACCATTGATGATCTGGCATCAGATCATGTATTTATTCGTCAATAAGGAATACAGCCGGGATGATTGTTTCCCGGTTTTTCAATACAGAAAAAGGAATCCGATCAGCGGATTCCTTTTGAAAGAATGATAATCAGTTTCCTGCAGCAGCGTTGACGCCAGCAATTCTTCCATATCTGAGGGAAGCACCGATTGCAAGACCACAGCTTGAGTATTCATCACCGAACAGACCTGTAAATGCAACTTCACCAGCTGCATAAATGCCTGGAATCGGGATGTTGTTTTCATCGGGTGTATCTGCAACAAGACCATCGAATGTGACTGTAAAGGAGCGTGTTAATGGGATTGCGTATAATGTGCCTTCCAGCTTCTGCATGAATTCAGCTGGTTTACCGAAATCTTCATCATTTCCTGCATCACACAGTGCATTGTATCTTTCGATTGTTGAAACAAATACATCCTTGTCCATATCAAGCTTTTCGGCCAGTTCTTCTGGTGTATCAGAACTGATAGTGGAATCCAGTGTCATGCCATACTGTACAGTCGGATTTGGATCAGCTGCACTTGCGACATAGTATGCTCCAACAGATCCCGTAAGTCTAGCTGCAGTGGCAACATGAGATTGAAATGTATATGGTCAGAGAATGGATCTTCTGAATGGGCCGGTGAATGATCTGTTTGTTCTGTTCTGCATGGAAGATTCCGTATTTTTATCAACAGATATCATATAAAAGGCATGTTATGGCTGATAACATGCCTGTTTACGTAAGTCGACGGAAACCTGGGACGAGATGAAACCGTGGTCAATATAATGATCAATGCCATACATATCATAGCCGGCATAGCCGGTAATGATGATGATTGTCTGATCCTCAACATTTTCCCATGTAGCAAGGCATTTACCTGCTTCATAGGTGAATCCTGTCTTGCCACCGACAAGTCCCGGGATTTCAATCCCATAGATGGATTCTGATTTGAATACGGTAGAATCCATGGAGATTCCATAAGGATGGGAAGCAACGGGAGTTGCATCGTAATGTGGCGTAGAAAATACTTCTGCGAATATTTCGTTGTTGTTGCAGTAACGCAATAACACAGCCAGATCTTCTGCAGTCGTATAATGGTCATCTTCATGCAGACCGGTAGTATTGCAGAAGTGAGAGTTGGTCATGCCAAGCTGTTGTGCCTTGTCATTCATCATGGATACAAAGGCATCTATGCTGCCGGCAACAGTGATTGCTGCAGCATTACATGCGTCAGCTCCCGAAGGCAGAGCAATGCCATACAGGATATCACGCATGGTTGGCGTATCTCCAATCTGATAGCCGACTACACTGGCATTGGCTTCATATAAACCGGCAAGCATGTCCCATGTGATTTCAATCGGAGCATCGAGACCAGGCATGTTTTCAATCACGACAATGGCAGTCAGCATCTTGGTCATTGATGCTGGGTACATTCTCTGATCGCTGTTTTTACCATCAATGATTCTGCCTGTTGTATCATCCATGATTACCGCATATTCGGATGTAATGGCATCCAGGATGTGATCGTTGATTTCGTATGGCTTGTTTGTTTCAAAACGTCTGAGAAACCATTGGATTTCACTTTCTGGTGCAGGTGATACATCAATTGTTTCTTCTTCACGTGGAAACAGCAGGAAGCATGCCCCTATGGTAAGCATGACAATGGCAATACAGCCTCCCAGTAATAACAGCAGTCTGCCAACACGCAGTCTGCGTTTTCTTCTTCTTTTTCTTCTTTTCTGAGCAGTCATGTTATCATTATAATCTGTTTGGTTGAGTAAAAAGTAAAGAAAGAATGAAATGACGAAAAGAAGACGTGGAAAAAACAGATGGCAGGTTATCATCATGCTGGCAATATGTGTATTCGCTGGTATGTTTTCCGCATCTGTGGATGATCGTCAACAGGATATTCCCTTTACACTGGAGCAGATTGCTTCATGCACTGGTAACAGTTATACGGTTGTGAATGGGAATGTTCCATATTTTAAAGACTTGATGTCTGAAATGGAGCCGTTTGAGGACTATGAACCATTAGATGAATTGGGCAGGGCAACAGGCGCAGTTGCACTGCTTGATGCATCGATGTTTCCAGATGAGCCAAGAGGTTCCATCGGCATGATCCGTCCTTCAGGCTGGCATACAGTGCGGTATGATGATCTGATCGACGGGAAATATCTGTATAATCGATGTCATCTGATTGCCTATATGCTGACAGGACAGAATGACAACCAGCTGAATCTGATCACAGGCACAAGATTTATGAATGTGGAAGGAATGCTGCCATGGGAAAACATGGTACATGATCATATTGAGGAAACAGGAGACCGTGTATTATATCGGGTTACACCAGTATATGATGGGGGTGATCTTGTCGCAAAAGGTGTACTGATGGAGGCACAGAGTCTGGATGGAACACTGTCTTTCTGTGTGTTCTGTTATAACATACAGCCTGGCATTCGTATTGATTATTCGGATGGCAGCAGTGAAAGGGTATAAAAAAACACCGGGGTCGGTGTTTTTGTCTGGTCAGTCTTCAATGTAGACTCTTTTCATGACAACTGGAGTTACCGGCTTGTCACGGAAATCTGTTCTGGATGCGGCGATCTGATCGATGACACCCATGCCTTCAACAACCTTGCCAAAGGCGGCATACTGTCCATCCAGATGTGGTGCATCTGCATGCATGATGAAAAACTGGGAAGATGCACTGTCTGGATCCATTGTTCTTGCCATGGAAATGACACCTCTTGTGTGCTTTAATGGATTGTTGTATCCGTTGGATGCAAACTCACCCTTGATTGTATCCTTGGAACCACCAGCACCAGTACCAGTAGGGTCACCACCCTGAACCATGAATCCGGAAATGACTCTATGGAATGTCAGCCCATCATAGAAACCTTCCTTGACAAGCTTGAGGAAATTTGCTGCTGTAATCGGTGCAGCCTTTTCGTCAACTTCAATGCGGATGATACCGCCGTTATCCATTTCAATTACTACCATGTTTGTTCTCCTTAAAAAGAGGTTCG
>CAMCSA010000035.1 GCA_945877405.1 uncultured Erysipelotrichaceae bacterium
AGAACTGGTAATATTTTATTGGTCATTTTGGTAAATTTTAGGTTGACATCATTAAAAGAGAAGTTTTTCAGATGCATATCTGAATTTCCAACCATAAACGAAAACACTATGCGCATGAACAGTTCAGCAAGATCAAACCCGACATTTGAAGAGTATTTTCGGATCACCTTTGCGCACCTTTCATATGAGCCTTTGTATTTATCAGCTGTAACTCGTAGATCAAGCTGGCAGAAATCTTCCATGGCGAGCATTTTCGTTTCTGATTTTCCAATCATCCGATCGATCCGTTTTGTAATATAAGCAGGATTATCCCGACTTCCAATCAATGCATGAGGCACTGTGGAAATACCAGTAGCATCTGCCATACACATGACAAGATGCTCCGCTTCCGGCAAACATTTAAACTCATCAACCTGAGGTTTCAGTATATATCCAGCAGGATAGTTTACCAGAGTCAGGCGAGGCGTATGATTATCCAGATCAAGATGTAGCGAAAGTTTTTTCTGCACACCTGGAACAGTCATTCCCTTACTTGTGCTTTCTAGAGCAATAGCTTCCAATGTTGCTTCGTTGATTTCCAGTTTCGGAATACTCGAAGTAGTAAAAAAACGTCTGATACATGCTTTATGCCAACCGGTAGGATTATCTGTTTTCATAGGTTTTCCACAACACAGGCAGTTCATATTCTTTCCTCCATTATGCTTACATTACCAATCGCATCTTTACAGGATACAAGTAATAATCCAAAGCGGTCTCTCAGATCGATTTTCCAGTTTCTGCTGACAACATTCAACAACCACCCTTCAGGAATCAGCCCGTCAAAAAAGGGAAAAAGAACTTTTGAATAATACGTTTCCGTTCTCATAGGCAACGTTAATGAAACTGCTGTTGCATTTTCTGTTTTCAGATAATCCTCATCATACTGAAATAAATAACCGGAATCCGTTTCACAAAGAATACCAGCATACACTCGTCTTACATACACATATGCAGTTCTGAATGTATCCATTATTCTTCACCCTTTCTTGCAGGTGCAGCTTCCATCCCAAACATCCCCAAAGCAACATTGACCTTGTCCATTCGAACCGTTTCCTTTCCCTGTTCCAGCTCACGTACAAAACGCAAACCAAGACCTGACCGTATGGCGAATTCTTTCTGTGTCAGTCCGGCTGCCTTTCTGTTTTTTTTCACAAATTCAGCAATTGGATTCATATTGAATATCCTCCTGGCATATCACACATTAATAATATACCCTAAAAGGTACAATAAAAAGATTAATTGCAATATTTATACCCCAATGGGTATGAAATATACAATCTATGTATATTATATATCCTTTCGGGTTTATATCTGACATGTTTAACAAGTCCATCCCATCTCAAATACTCGTATGGGATGCATTTTTCCTTAACTTCTTCTTAAGAATTTCCCCGTTGACACCATAACACATTGATATCATAATGATATCAATCGAGGTAATAAAATATGTTGGAAATCAACGGACTATCAAAATCCTATGGCAGCCACAAGGCTGTAGATAACCTGAGCATGCGTATCGCCAATGGCGAGATTCATGGTTTCATCGGGCATAATGGTGCAGGCAAGACAACAACTCTTCGTTCTATTGCAGGCATCATGCAGTTTGAAGAAGGCACGATTACAATTGATGGACATTCCATCAAAGATGAGCCACTTGCATGTAAAAAGATCATGGCATATATTCCAGATAATCCGGATCTGTATGAATTCATGAGTGGTATTCAGTATCTGAACTTTATAGCCGATATCTTTGGTGTCGATGTCTCAACAAGAGATGAAAGAATTCATCGATATACGGATCTGTTTGAAATCACAAATGTTCTGGATGATGCGATTTCATCCTACTCTCATGGTATGAAGCAGAAACTGGCTATCGTATCTGCATGGATTCATGAACCGAAGCTGATCCTGATGGATGAACCGTTTGTAGGTCTGGATCCAAAGGCATCCCATATCCTAAAACAGATGATGCGTGAATTCTGCGATCAGGGCAATGCCATTCTATTTTCCACACACGTACTGGAAGTGGCTGAAAAACTGTGTGACCGTGTTGCGATCATCAAAGATGGCAAGCTGATCCGCAGCGGCACGGTGGAAGAAGTCAAGGGAGACAGTTCTCTGGAATCCGTATTCCTGGAACTGGAAGACTGATATGCTGAAACTGTTGTTGAAAAAGCAGTTCATGGAATTCTTCCGTGGAATCTTCCATGACGCAAATAAAAACAGAAAGCGTTCAACAGCCGGCATTATCGGGTATGCACTCCTGTATGTATTTCTCGAACTTGTCTTGATCGGTATGTTTGGAACTCTTGCATGGATGATGTGCGATACCATGGTAGTTCTGGATCTGGACTGGTTTTATTTCACATCCATGACGCTTGTCGCCATCACATTTGGAACATTCGGAAGTCTTTTCAACTCCTATTCCACATTATATCTGGCAAAGGACAACGATCTGCTTCTTTCCATGCCGATCCCCTCTTCTGATATTATCCTGTCACGACTGCTTGGCACATATCTGCTTGGACTCATGTATTCAGGTACGATCATGTTGCCGACTGTTGTTGTCTATTGGATAACAGCAGGCATCAGTTTACCTTCATTGATCGGTTGTATTGTACTGATCTTCAATGTTTCTGTGATCGTACTTGTGCTTTCTGCACTGCTTGGATGGGCTGTTGCGAAAATCAGTCTGCATATCAAAAACAGGAATATCATTCTGACAGTTCTGCAGCTTGTCTTCCTTGGTATTTACATGGTTGTATATACCAACCTGCAGAGTATCATGCAGGGGTTCCTGGAAAAAGCAGTTTTGTTTGGTCTGTTCATTAAAGAATCCGTTTATCCACTGTATCTGATTGGTATCATCGGCACAGGAAACCCTGTTGCCATCCTGGCATCCCTTGTGGTAACCGTTGTTCTGGCATATGGCGTATATGCATTGCTGAACCGTTCTTTCCTCAGCGACGTTACTGCAACCCCAAAGACGGAACGGAAGAAATACAGACGCAGAAAGCTGCAGAGGAACGGTATCTTTACAGCCCTTGTCAAAAAGGAATTTGCGCACTTCATATCTTCCCCTGCCTACATCATAAACTGTGGACTGGGAACATGTTTCATGGTTGTTGCATTCGTATTCCTTCTGATCAAACGTAACGATCTTGTTACCATGGCAGTCACACTGGATAAAATGATACCAGGAGTCATGGCAGTTGCTGCAGCATGTGGTGCAAGTGCACTTGCCTGCATGAATGATTCTGCAGCTCCTTCCGTTTCACTGGAAGGAAAGAATCTGTGGATCGTCAAATCCCTTCCGGTATCACCATTACAGGTACTGCTTTCCAAAGCTGCATTACAGATACTGATCACAGCACCATTTGTACTGCTGATCTCAGCTGCACTGGTAGTCATTCTTCCACTGCAGATCATCGATATGTTCTTCGTCATCTTCCTGCCATTGCTTGTCACAGTTCTGTTTGCTATGTTTGGACTGATGATGTCCATCCTGATGCCAAACCTCAACTGGACAAACGAAATTGTCCCAATCAAGCAGAGTATGGCTGTCGTCATTGCATTATTCGGTAACATGCTTTATGTGATGGGAATGATCCTTTCCTACTTCCCGCTTGCTGAAACATGGACATCTTATGCATATCTGACGATGGTTACAGTCATTTCATTGATTCTGACAGTCTCCATACTGTTTTATATCATCAAATGTGCACCACGCAGATTTGAAAATCTTTGATCCAAGTCACCTGAAAGGGTGACTTTTTCATAACAAAAGGCCGTACATGACTGCACAGCCTCAACATTCAGATATACTGTCTGATAAATTTTTCTTCTTCACTATAGGAACGCCATTCCTTACCCGGATCATCTGATTTCATGAAGTCCGTCCAGTTACGGATCATTGTGTAACTGATGGAATAATCTCTTCGTTCCATCTTTCTCCAGCATCTGGACAGTGTTCCAAATACATACCAGAGATCTGATGAATGGAATGCACCATTGTCATCACCAGGAAGTTTTCTTGTAAAGGCATAGACATATACCGGTTTTGTGGAATGTGCATTCCTTGCCTCGGCAAACTTTACTACCCCATCAAAGATCATGGATTTGCGCCATGCCCCATTTTCCACAGTCAGGTCATTCCCTGTAATGCCGATCATCATCGGTACATCTGCACATCTTCCTTCCTTTACGGTATCAGAAATATTTTCGCGCAGAATAAAATCATCCACAACAGGTCCAAATGTCAGACCTTCTTTCTTTTCATATAAGGCAGGCAGAATTTCCACAAGTTTCTGTGCAGGCAGTCTGCGCATGTCCGCCACTGTTTTGATCTTACTTAATACACGGATATCAGAGCCTGTCTGAAGTGCCTGTTTCATCGTTCTTGTATGAATCAGATCCGTATCAACCCCTGCTGCTGAGTGCATGATAGCACTGTGGATCAGACCGGAAGATAATGGGGAAGACAGCAGTGTCTGTACACTGATCGCACCAGCGCTCTGTCCCATGACTGTGATTCTGGATTCATCACCACCGAAGTTTCTGATATTCCTGTATACCCACTGTAGTGCTGCAATCTGATCCATAATGCCATAATTACCTGTGGAACGGTTCGGATTTTCCTTTCGCAATGCCTCATCCGCATAGAATCCGAATACACCGACACGGTATTGTACTGTAACAAGAATGACTCCGCTTGCCGCAAACTGTTCTCCGTCAAACTCCATTTCACTGCCAAATCCATGGTCAAATGCACCACCATGGATCCAGAAGGCAACCGGATACCTGCCTGGTCTGGCCGGAGCCCAGATATTCAGATACAGGCAGTCTTCGCTCTGTTTCGGTAACGGATATTTCGGATCTCCATAGAATTCCTTTCCCCAGAAAGGATCCTTTGACATATCCATCTGAGGACACATCGGTGGAAACTGCAATGCATCCTTTACCCCATCCCAATGTTTCTTTGCCACAGGGGCACGGAAACGATATTCGTTGACTGGTGGCTCAGCGTATGGAACACCTTTGAAAATCAGGCATTCCCCTTTCTTCTCGCCGCGCAGTACGCCTTCTTCAACACGAATTTCTACTGTATCCATTCATTTCATCTCCATTCATTTCTGTTTTGTTACAAAAGCAGAGAATGAATTACTCATCAGATCCAGCATCATCTGTTTCATATCATCCACAGAATATTTCGTAGAACCGACAAATGTTCTGATATGAAATGCCACTGCTTCCGCATAATAGGAAGCAAGTGTTCTGTTATCATATTTACTCAGATAATCAGGTCTTCTGAATCTGGCGAGATAATCCTGAAGCATGATTGTCATATTTTCTCGAATCATGTCTTCAAATGCATTCTGTCCTGTAACCTGATAAGCAGCCTTATAGAAGGAACGGTAATGATCTACAGTCTTGAGAATCACCGTAAATATCGTAGCGAAATCTCCCTTCTGTACATAGTCTTTCGTTCCCTCAACCAGATCATGGTATACAATCCAGTTCAGACAGTCATACTTATCATCGAAATAATTATAGAACGTTGCACGGATAACGCCAGTCTCATCGCATATTTTCTTGATTGTGATTTTTTCAAACAGATTGCGTGTCATCAGCTCACGCAGGCTTCCGGACAAAGCAATCTTCATAACACTTTTATGATATTCCATATTTCACTACCTCAGTGCCAACGCCAGGAAACCAAGATATAATGCAAATACTATGATCATAATACCACCGATCATACCGATGATTCTCTGATGTCCAGCTCCCATGGAATAACCGACACGTAACGATACAAAGACTGTCAGAAAGGAAGCTGCCGCAAGATTTGCTCCAGAAAACAGATATGGCAGACCATATAATGCAATACATGCTCCCACAACAAATGTATCAATATTCGTCATGACTGTCATTTTCATTAATGTCGGCACACAGAAGTCACGATCTGCCTTTTCCTCTACAGATTCTCTGGAAAAGGCCTTTGTTGTGATGAGTACGCCAATACAGAGCACTGCAGCTACAGCAATAAAGGACTGTACCTTCACTGTAAATGCATATGGATCCAATACATTTGCAATCCCGAATCCCAAAGAAAAAATCAGAAAAGAAACAGCTGTATAGATCAGTGCATACCAGAATGCCTTTTTATAGGACAGATCTGTCAGCTGTGCTCCTTTGTTCAGCATGGCAATCGCAGAATCAAGCGAAAGTCCGAATAATATGAAAAATGCCCATAACATATAGATAAACCTCTCTTCGTTATACAACAGTATTTTATCCAAACAGTTATTTTCTGAACATATACAAAGATCCAAAAATGTTTCAGATACGAAAAAAGCCTGCTGGCACAGACTCTTTTCTAAATGATTCTATAGGGAAAGAATAACATTTATGTCTTTCGACACTTATACTATACTTCCTGTTTGTGTTATTTCATTGTGAGATCTGTGAAATCCGTGTGAAATCATGTAAGCACTTTCAAACCTAGTATTTTCGCACAGGCAATCGCCTGTTCACTGTTCACAATTGCCCCTTTCAGATCCTCTGGTGTGACCGCAAAACCATCAATTTCCGAAGTTGAAAAGTCAATATCCTTGAGTGGTGTATGTGCAAATTCGCATCCGGAAAAGTCACAATGGCTGATTTCGACATGATTGAATGTACTCATGGAAACCGACCCTTCACATAATAGACTTCGTTCCAGTTTTGCATCCTTCCATTTTGTACCATTCAGATTGATATAAGCACACTGACAGTTATGGATCACAGTATCCGTAAAAGAGGAAGAAGAACAGTCCGTACCCATCATCCTGCATGTTTCAAACGTTACTCTGCGGAATACACACTCTGAAAAATCACAGTTGGAAAGATCGCATCTTTCAAAGATGACATCCTGAAACAAACAGCCTTTCATGCTCCCCCTGAAAGAAACACCTTTGAACATGCATTCATAGAAATTTGTCGAAGAAAAATCGTCCGTGACAAGACCGGACGTATAGGCCGTATTATAGACTTTGCTTTGAATATCTTTCAGATTTCCCTGAATCAGTGCAGAAGAAAACGATGGTTCATGTATGGTATGCTTCATAACTGCATCCTGTTATCTGCTTTCACTGACATCGCTGGTCAGCATGACAAAGATACCAAAACCCATAATAACGATACCAATGACTCTGGTGAAAATATTCAATCCAGGCTGTATGAACATGATCAACATGGCAACTGTAAGCAAAGCGACAATCAGAATCTTTTTAATCATAGATAAAACGCCTCCGGTATCAATACCTATATTATAAAGAATTCTTACCACATGTCACCATGGAAATGAGAAACCGTATACAATTTCGAAAAAACGGAAATAAAAGATCCTCCACACAGGAGGACCTTTTACAAGAGAGTGTAAATCCAAAGTTGTACGCTAAGATGTTATGATCAGGATACTGTCCATGGAACTGGAATGAGTGGTGTGTATCCACCAGTCCAGATACCGAACATAGCACCTACGATACCGAGAACAAGGATCAGTCCAATACACTTGACAGGAGTCCAGCCCTTCTTCTTGATTAAGAAGTACATGAGCAGAGTCAGTAAGAGCGGGAGCAGGCAAGGCAGAATCATATCCAGATAGTTCTGGATAACGATTGGAGCTTCACCGTTAGCGATTGTAATACCGAGCTTTGTACCGCCACCATAGTTAGCGATCAGAGCACCGACAACGAATACACCTAATACAGAAGCTGCATGTGTGAATTCCTGAGCATATTCAGTCATCATGGATACAGCCTTCATACCAAGGTTGTAGGAAGCATACATCAGACCATAACGGAGTGCCATTTCGCATCCGAACAGGATGATGAAGTATAAGACAGGTCCCATAATGGAGCCACCGATAGCCATGTTAGCTGTCAGACCAGCTGTAATAGGAACGAGTGTATACCAGAACAGAGCGTCACCGATACCACCAAGAGGAGCAGCAACGGAGATTCTTACGGAACGGATTGTCTGAACATCAGACTTCAGCTGTTCCATGGAGAGGACGATACCCATAACGAATGTAACGGCGAATGGATGAGTGTTGATGAAGTCCATGTTGTGTGTCATGGATGTAGCGAGGTC
Source organism: uncultured Erysipelotrichaceae bacterium (assembly GCA_945877405.1). GTDB lineage: Bacteria > Bacillota_I > Bacilli_A > Erysipelotrichales > Erysipelotrichaceae > Bulleidia. The sequence goes on from CAMCSA010000035.1 coordinate 8,173, forward strand.
CTGCTTGTTTGTGTGAACTTCTTCAAGACCTGGCAGCATAGCCCATAACCAACCTGCGGACTGCATTCTTTCATAGTTGAAGGAAGCCTGGAGCATTGTAGAACGCCAGATCATCTTTGTCAGAGTACCCTTGGATACTCGTGGAGCCGGCTTTGTATCTACATATCTTAAATCCTGATTAGATGCCATCTGAGAAACCTCCTTCTTCGATCTTCTTCTTCATGCCATTGACACGGAAGTCGTTCAGAGCGATAGCGACACCGATGAATGCAACAAGAAGCAGTGTAGCAGCGGAAATTGTGCCGATATTACCAATAACAAGTGCGCATACGAAACCTGCAAGCAGATAGCCCCACATGTCGTTTGCGAGCATAATCTTCAGCAGAATAGCGAAACCTACGAAACGCATCATTCCACCGGCAGCGGATAAGCCACCCATGAACCAGGAAGCGTTCTTGGACAGAGATTCGAGAGCTGGGCTCAGTGCGATACCGCCGACATAAGCGATGACAGCGATGACTGCAAACAGAGAGCCGAGGATCAGACAGGAAATAACGTTAACCTGTGTGATACCAGCTGGGTTACCTTCTTCAGCAGCCTTATCTGCCTTAGCCATAAGACCGGACATGACTGTGAATGTTAATGTTACAACGTACTGACCGAATGTAGCGAAGATCATGCATGCACCAAGTGCAGCGTTGATGTCCATCTTTGCCTTAACAGCGAAGATCATAGCGACTACGGAACCAAGTACGGCATTCGGAGGCTGAGCGCCACCGACTGGCATGTTACCAATCATCATTAACTCGTATGTACCACCGATGACAAGTCCTGTCTGAACATCACCAAGGATGAGACCGATAATAGGACAAGCAACGATAGGACGATAAGCGATTTCTGTTAATGAGAACTGGTCGATAGCAAAGATAAATGTTACGATTGCTAACAGAACAATCTCAATAATATTCATAATGTTTTAATGATTCTCCAATTCTATCATCCAAATAATTTATTTACGTCTTCTGCAGCGATGTCTGGAACTCTACGAATTTCAAGTTCTACCCCTAAATCCTGAAGTTTTTTGAAAGTAGCAACATCGTCGTCATTTACAGCAACGCTGGTAGCAACCTGGCGCTTGCCTTCAGACATGTGCATGTTACCGATGTTAACCTTCTTAATCGGTACACCACCTTCAACAAGTCTCAGTACATCCTGAGGAGTTTCGCAAATGATGGCAATCATCTGCTTTGGGCTAGCCTTTCCAATGATCTGGATTGTCTTCTCAATAGAGAAGAAACGTGTCTGTGCATAACCTGGAGCTGCCATGTTCATCAGACCCTGACGAAGTTTGTCAGTAGATACTGCATCGTTAGCAACCAGTAACAGGTTTGCGCCGACAGATCCACACCACTGTGTAGCGACCTGCCCATGAATCAGACGGTTGTCTATTCTTGTTAATACAATGTTAGGCATAATTTTTAATTCCACTCTCTTTCTAAAAGGAATTCTTTTGCTTCCCTTCACGTATTATTATAGTTATTTCGTTTCACATGGATTTGCATTTATTGTTTCTCGGTTTACCATTTTTAAAAATTACACAAAGAAAGCGTTTTATTTTGATTCACTTTTGCATTTTTTGACATATAACCCTATAATTTAAGCAAAGAGGAGACATATGTTCAGTAAAACATCAAGCGTAGAATTTCTGAAATATGGTGAGGTTTTTTCAACTTCAACATATAAAGGCCCACATAAAGGCTACAATTATATCCTGACAATCCAGAACGAGAAGCTGATCTACTTCTTTCAGTCCGATGTGGATGTTTACATCCAGGCTGCAGAAGGAATTACGGCTTTAATTGTTACAGATGACCTGGAATCGGCACATTTTGACGAATTTGTGGTACACCGTGTTGTCAAAATTAACAAAGGTGTTTATTTCAACTTCATTCCACTTGGAGAAAGTTCAAAAGTGGAACTGGCTTTTCTGCCAAACACACACATCAATACCATTTTCTACAAAGGAGAATACCAGCATCAGCGAATCCGGCCAACTGTCCGCGTCAATGAACTGGTCGCCTATTTCTATAATGTGCGTGGATCCAATTATTTCTTCCCTGGAGAATCCGATGCACACTGGGAGTTTACCTTTGTCGATAATGGTAAACTTTCCACTACTGTAGAAGATCAGACATATGATATGGTCAGTAACCAGCTGATGATCTATGCCCCAAATCAGTTCCATGATCAGAAGACATACGAAGAGGCGACTTCCTATCTTACAGTCATCGTGGATCTTTCTATCAGCGATGCAGATCGGGATATCATCACAAACCGTGTCTTTGATCTGGATCGGGATTCCAAACAGGTGCTGGAAACATTCCTGAAAACAGGCGGTGAAATCACTGCTGTGGATTATGATAAGATGATGCTTGCCATTGAAAAGATTATCATCAATCTTCTTTCTCAGCAGACACGTCCACTGCATAAGGTAGCCAACACGCCAATGCAGCAGAAGTTTGAAAATGAACTGCTGAACGAAATTCTTCTGTATATCAATGAGAACATCTATTCTCCATTGAATGTGGAAGACCTGTGTGACCATTTTGCCATTAGCCGCAGTTCCCTGCAGTCACTGTTCCGCAACTATGTATATACTGCACCAAAGGAATACATCAGTAACCTCAAGTTGGAGAAAAGCAAGGTACTGATTAAGGAAAGCAAGTATACAATTTCTGAAATCTCATCTATTCTCGGCTTTTCCTCCATCCATTATTTCTCAAGGCGTTTCAAACAGAGATTCGGCATGAATCCAACTGATTACGCAAACAAATTCATCGACTGATCTGTCTGTCAGGCAATCAAAAAGTGGAAGCATCCATGTTCAGCTATGGAATCTTCCACTTTTTCTGTTAAATCAGATAAGACAGCAATGCACCTGCCATGATCACTGCAGTTCCACACATCAGCATACTGTAATCCGTCTGCGGCTGTTCCTTAAGTGGATCAGTTCCTGTGTCCATGACTGTCTTTCTGTCAGGATTACGATTACTGATTAAAAAGTATGACCGTGGGAAAAAGAAACTGAAGAAACAGACAAAGAATCCACATCCCGAAAGAACCTCAGCAAACATTGCCATCGTTCCTTCCCACGCAAAAGTCAAAACAGCAGATATCACAGCACATCCAGTTACAACCATCATATTCTTTTTCATTTCAATTCCTCCACGACATATTCTTTTCAGAAATTCTCATTCTGTCGTTTATTCCATGATGCAATTCTATATTCCATCCCAAAAAAGGATGACATAGTAAAATCATAACACCAGTTCCAATCAGAAAAAAATGTTACTTGAAACAACGGATGTAAACATTTGAACACATTACTGTTCAGCTTGAAAATCATAATATTCTACACACATCGCAGGGAAGACATCTTTACGAAAATCCATTTGATACTGCAATGCGCAGCCGTACACCTGATTTTACAAAACAGTCAAAAAACAGATACCGTATCTATGTGGATCAAAAGAATTAGGATCAGGCAAAAGTACTTCTGCATCATGCAGTCAATATCGAAGACTGACTGCTCCCACAGGCAAGCCTGTGGGGTTCTGATTACCAAGTGTAGCTTGTAATCGTACATCATTTAGAGACTTTGGAGTTACAAGTGTAAGTCTGTTTGAATCAGAACTTTTATTACCAAGCAGTCCAACGACCACATTAGCGGTAAATTTCTGTTTTACAACAAGGAAGTACAGTCAATCTCCCTGATCTTAAGTTGTTAAGCTATTTTAATTCCGCTGTTTAATACTTTAATCTTATGAGCCTTAATCCTTGCGATTAGGGCTTTTTCTTTATTGTAGCATTTCTCAAATTCTTTCATGCATTTATCCTTATCTATTTTCTGCGTCACATCATCATAGCAGTATAGCAGGAATGATGAATACCAATCCCTTTGTACTAAAGTTCCATCGGTAAGTTTATACATTCTATCAGACAGTTTCTTTTTGATATACTCGTCTGCTGTATGGTCGTATTGTGATGCTCTGTAGTTATTTGGCACTTCTATATATGTACCACCTGTGACTTTGAATTTTTCCTCTATTGCTGTCTGGAATCCAGAAGGACATCGATTCTTTATGGATTTACCAAAACGTTTCTTCTTATTGAACTTGCCTTTAGCGTCTTTCGTGGTTTCTTTTGCTCGTTTCATGAGCTTGCTTGCATTTTTTGGTTCTGTGACAAATGTATCTCCAAGACTTCGTAAATGGTTAACATCTTCATTTATCGCAAGCTGTCTGTTTACTGCATTGATACGGCATAATTCAGCATGTTTGGCTTTCAGTTTCTTATAATGATTCGAATACTTCCAGGTCTTATGACCTTTCTTAACAGTACCGTCATCATTATAATTATGAGGATTCGTAGCTCGTCTTGACCTGTCCATAGCACGATAGAGCAGGCGTTCTTTTCTTTCAGACGTCTGTATGCTGTTGCCACGTTCTGAAAGATTCTTTAAACCGACTTCTGTATCAGATGTATAAGCAACAGTCTGTGTGCCAATATCAGCACCTATCATCCCTTTACCGTACTTGTGACGAGGGTTTCCATATTTATCATATTTAGGTTTTGCTTTGCCTTCTATGGTCAGATGCAGATATACTCTGTATCTGCCTCTTATCATCTTAGGTACAAGTGTTGCATAGCAAGGTCTGTATGTATCTATGCAATAAGCATCTTCCATGAGAGTGTTTACAGCTTTGTGATCCACATTCTCAGATTCGGTAAGATACGACAGGATTGCGTTTACTTCGTCCTGTTGGAATCTGTCACTTACCTGTATTCCAAAAGAGGTTTTACCAAGTTTGAATTGTAATTTACCATCTTTTACAGACATTGGAATACCACGATTGATCTGTTTTGCACGAATGCAAGGCAGTTCTCCATATTTTGAAAAATGAATGGTATTACCCTTACCATACAAACATTTTTCTACTCCACGCCATACATCCTCAGCTTTGGTTAATGCAAATACAGCATCTACGCCATATTTCTTACCTATTGGAATCATAGATTTTCTGCAATCATCCCATGTAACATGATAGGCTTTCTGCATTTCGTTCAACTGATTTGCATAAATTTTGCGTTTATCCTTATCTTCGGTGTTACCATACAGAAACAGTAATTTACGGTATCTCTTTGTACGCATAAGCTGGTCATAATTCTTTCTCATAAGACCAACAAGTTCATTACCTGCCTTGCGTATATGATCAGAAAGATTCACAACTTTAAGTACATCAGAATAAGGCATATCGGTCTCAGCAACCAGAATATGCCTGTCAGAAAGTTTATGATATTGTTTCAGAATCTTCTTGTATTCTTTGTCAATCATGATTTTTCTGTTCCTCAATGTATTTGATTACCGTAGCTTCACTTATATGTCCAACTGTAGATACAAAATATCCTCTTGACCATAAAACTCCACATCTGGCGTAGAACTGTTTTAATTGCGGAAAAGCTTTAAATAATTCAATATGTATGACTCCGATCGTTTCCTGCAACAGCTGTAAATAAAACAGTTTTCTTTCAGTTACATGATAACGGAAGTACTATATTCTGTCTTTCGCCGGATAATACACAAAAATTCTATTTCATCCAGTAACAGCACTCTCATCTTTTCAAAAAAGCATAAAAAAAGACGGATGTGATCTTTACATCCGCCTTACTTTGGTTATTTTTCTTGAATGCCTCTACACATCAGGTCAAGAAACGTAATAGTTTTACCTTCTTCAACAGAGTAGATACGAGCAAGATTTTCAAGTTCCTTTTTCCACTTGGGCGGGATAGAAATATTGATTTGTACGTTATCGTTTTTAGGTCGTGTCATTATTACTTTCCTCCACGATTTGAATGATATGTTTTGTTTATACATATTTTATATATTTTATCTATGTTGTCGGCAAACCAAAGAGATGCGGCTTTCATCCCACACGCAAGCATGTGGGTTTTCGCCGCAAATTTATAACTGCAGTTTACAAAAACAGAAAAGATCCCCATATCACAGGAATCTCATCTGTTTTTTTCTTCTGTTTGCTTCAGCAATCAGATTATATCCATCAACGATATTCAGCTTCAGCCCTTTTACGATGGAAAGAGCCTGCTTCATTTCCACTTCATTTTCCAGATCGGATGGATCATGTGCATCCACTCCAGGTATGACAATGCATTTCCGTTTTGCTGCTTCATGAAAGAACATTCTGACCGGATATGGATAACGCATTCCATCGGAATATTCCATCTTTCCAAACCGAATACCACCACAGTTCAGTTCCAATGGAACATTGTATTCCGCAGCAATCTCTGCAATCCTTGCGCATGCCTGCCTTGCGGAGCCATCCAGTTTCGGATAAGCCCACAGGAATACATCCGGATGAGCAATGCAGTCGCACAGCCCATGTGAACATGCATATTCGATGTGATCAATATAATAGCCAAGTCCGTTTTCATCAAAGATCTGATAGGAACTCATGCCTTTATATTCAATCTGATGCTGGCCAAGGATGACATATTCCATTTCCTTTCTGTAACGGATCATATCTTCAACCTGGTTGTCATAATGATCCACTTCAATTCCAAGATGGATTTCAATTTCATCCTTATACTTCTTTTTCAGGCCAAGGATGGATCTTCTGTAATCTTCCAGTTGGCTGTAGTCCATACGCTCTTCAGGAAATGATTCCCGAAATGGAGCATTGTCAGAAAATCCAAGCACTTCAATACCTACCCTGATGGCAGCCTTTACATAATCCTCATCGGTTCCGCTGGCATGACCACAGCGGAATGTATGTGTATTCCAGTTCGCTTTCATCGCTGACAATTCTATCATTGCGCCAGAAAACAGGCTTTGTCATAATTGATATATGCTTTGACATTAAGCGCTTACATCGTGCAAATACAGCCACTTTTATGGCTTTCTGCTTATCTTTTCAAGTTATGGAAAACATTTTCGACAAATGATCCTGTTATTTCTCCGTTTTTCGGTTGAGACGTTCACTCATCTCAGGCATCAAAACCTTCAGACATAACAGATATACCGGGTAAAGTGTAATGGATATATGATTTGCGATCAGATTGAACATTGGTGGCATGACATAATGCCAATATACGCACTGGCCATCTGTATGCCGATCAGTGCCGGAGAAGTCCCCTTACCAAAATGATCCGGTATGGAGTGAATGATGCATGGATAAATCGGCGCACATCCCAGACCGATCATGATCAACCATGCTGAACCAGGCAGGGAATCCGGCAGTCCCAAAGATATAAAGGCAAGATAAATCACTGCGAGAAGAAACTGTATCATGAATGAATCCTCACTTTCATAACAGTATGATTATATCGCCATATATCACCTATTCCCATGGATTAAAACGTCTTTTATTATGACAGAACCGCCAAAAAAAGATGCCTCCTATGTGAAAGAAGCATCTTCAATGATTCATCAGATACCGTCAGAGAAGTCGTCGTTTTCGTCTTCTTCTGTTGTGCTCAACAGGCTTGCCATATCAAATCTGCTGATCTGATCCTTACCTGTATTGACTGCCATGTCTGCAAGGGATGCTGCATCGTCAACAAATGTTCTTGCCATGACGATTTCACACAGCATCGGCAGGTTTGTACCGGCAATGATTTCAACATTCTGGTAGTTCTGCGCAACAACTGCTGCTGTCTTATATGGAGAACCACCAGCCAGATCTGCAAATACGATGACGCCAGAGCAGTCCTTTAATGACTGCAGAGCTGCATTCAGGTCCTGTTCAAGTTCATCAACTTCGTGTTCGAAATTGACTGGTACATAGTTTTCCTGTGGACCGGCAATCAGGTTGACGGAAGTTGTCAGGCCTTCCGCAAATCTGCCGTGTCCAGTAACGATAATTCCTACTGCCATGATTTATATTCCTCTTATTTCAGTGTGTATGGATACAGGATAACGCCCTTAACGACACGGTTGACTTCTCCACTTGGACATGGATTATCCGGTGTGAAACCGAGCTTGAGAGACTTGAAGATTGCGATTGTCTGAGCAACCATGATGTATTCAAGACCGCAGACAACATTTGGCAGATCAACACCGTTATCCATGGAAATGAAGTAGTCAGCATACTGCTTGATGTCATCATCCTTGCTGGAAACAACAAGAATCTTATTACCCTTACGTTCCGGGCTCATTTCCTTGATGATGTCATATTCATACTGACGTGTGTATGGATCATCACTCAGATATACGACTGTCAGAACATTTGGATTGATAACGGACTTAGGGCCATGTCTGAATCCCATTGGTGTATCAAATACTGTATCAACATTACCGCCTGTCAGCTCACAGATCTTTAATGCAGATTCCTGTGCAACACCCTTGAGGTTGTTGGAACCAAGGTAAACAATACGGTTGAAGTCAAATTCATCAACTGCCTTCTTCGCTGTTTCCCATGTGCTGTTCAGGAAGTTCTGACCATGTTCAATCACAACATCGATCATCTTTTCATAAGCATCCAGCTCATCCAGATTTAATGCCAGCAGTGTTGCCAGATACATATTGGAGTAGGAAGAAGTCATAGCGAATGACTGGTCGTGTGTTTCAGGTGTCAGGTTGATTGCATAGCAGTTTTCCTTGCCTTCAGCAAACTTGGAAAGAGCGCCATTGCAGTTGCATGTAACAAACAGATGGGAGATCTTTTCGCATACAACGTTTGCAGCTTCAACTGCACCAACAGATTCCGGAGAGTTACCGGATCTGCCGAAGCTGATCAGCAGTGTTGGCTTTGTGCGGGAAATATAGCTTTCCGGATCAGCAACGATATCTGTTGTGCCATAGGACTTTACCTTGTAGTTGTGCTTTTTCTGTAAGGATGGGAAAATGGAGTTTCCAACGAATTCACTTGTGCCTGCGCCTGTCAGGATGATGTCATAGTCTTCGTTGTCTGTTGTGCGGGCAATGAAAGCTTCCAGTGCGTCTTTTTCATTTCTGATCTGAGCAACTGTTTTCTTCCATGTTTCAGGCTGCTGGCAGATTTCTTTTGCTGTCCAGTAACCGTTGTTCTGTTTCCAGAAGTCTTCATTTAAATTAAAAAACATTTCGGTTCCTCCTGTTATTTACCGTGATTTACAAGTGAATTATAATATCACCATATATCTTTGCAATATGGTCGCTAATTTGTGCAAATTCACCGCTAATAAATGTATCATTTATTGCATATAATAATGGGGAGGTAGTTAATTATGAAAAAAAGCTTTCAATCATCCACAAAGAATACACTGATTTCAGGAAGAAACACATACCGTGATACACACGGCAATCTCATCTATTATGATCAGCATAAAAACATCGCCTATCGCATCCCTTCCACAAAGGAAAACACCTTTGCCACATTCCAGTCACGTTATGCACTTGCTCTGATCTGTTTTGTATTCCTGTATATTCTGTTCAGTCTGAATGTATGGCTTTCCATCGGTATCTCAGTTGCCGTAGCTGCATTCATGGAATGGCGCTATCGCACATTCCTGAAAAATCTCGCCCAGTCCACAGGCTTTATCAAAAAGGAAAAGATCCGATCCATTGATGAAACCATTGATCTGACTGTTGGTGCAATCATCCTGCGCATTGTACTGTATGGTGCCCTTGCAGTATTGCTTGTCATCAATACATTTGTATCTGAAAATGTCATCGGCAATAAGCCGATCATTGTCATCAGTTATATGGTTGCAGTACTGGCCGGTTTCATGACAGTCAAATACATCCAGATGGCAATCCGCAAGTCCGGTAAGTAATTACTCTTTCCAGCAGTCTGAAATCAGGCTGCTTTTTTGTTGACAACTGTATATCCACTGTATATAGTGTGTATATACAGTTATAACAGAGGAGTGATTTCATGTATATTCTGATTGACAACCATAGTGGTACACCAATCTATGATCAGATTACTGAGCAGATCAGGGCACAGATTATCAATGGTACCCTGCAGGAAAACCAGGCTCTGCCATCCATCCGCGGACTGGCCAAGGATCTGCATATCAGTTTCATCACAACAAAGCGCGCATATGAGGAACTGGAAAAGGAAGGATTCATCTATACGGTACCGGGTAAAGGATGTTATGTATCCGCAAAGAATACAGAGCTCATCAAAGAAGCAAATCTCAGAAAAATTGAAGAATACATGGATGAAATCACAAAACTGGCTGTATCCTGCAATCTGAGCAGGAATGAACTGATTGAAATGCTTGATTTCAGTCTGGAGGGAAACAGAAAATGAACGCAATTGAAATAAAGGATCTGTGTAAAACTTATGGTGACTTTACACTGGATCATCTGAATCTGACACTTCCTGGTGGATGCATCATGGGACTGGTTGGCGAAAACGGAGCAGGTAAAAGCACAACCATCCGTCTGATGATGCAGATGATTCAAAAAGATGAAGGTACAATCACCCTGCTTGGCAAAAACGTTGATGAAATGGACCCATTAACAAAAGAAGACATCGGTGTCGTCATGGATGAAGTCGGATTTCCATTATGTCTGAAAACAGAAGAAATCGGAAAGATCATGCAGATGACATTCCACAACTGGGATCAGAAACGATATGAACAGCTGATTCATCAGTTTCATATTCCTGACAACAGACAGTTCAAGGATTTCTCACGGGGCATGAAGATGAAGGCAGGTATTGCGGTTGCTTTAAGCCACCATGCCAAACTGCTTATTCTGGATGAAGCAACAAGCGGTCTTGATCCGGTTGTCAGAGATGAGGTTCTCGATATTTTGAATGAATTCACCCGAGATGAAAACCATTCCATTCTGATTTCATCTCATATCGTATCGGATCTTGAAAAATGCTGTGACTACATTGCCTTTCTGCATCACGGAAAACTGATTCTGTGTGAAGAAAAGGATGTCCTTCTTGCAAGCTATGGCATTGTCAATCTGACCCCTGCTCAGCTTGCTGAATTACCTTCTGCTTCCATTCTGCATCAGAAGAATACAGGCTATGGTATCCAGGCACTTGTGAAAAGAGATGCGATACCTGATCATATTTCCATCAGTCCTATCACAATTGAAGAGCTGTTTGTACAGCTTGCAAAGGAGTATAACTGATATGAAAGGTCTGTTACTGAAAGACTGGTATATGCTCAAGGCATATTGCCGCACTTATCTGCTGATCGCCTTCATTTTCTTCGGTGTTGCTTTTTTCAGCGAAGATAACCTGATGTTTCTGTTCTATCCATGCATTCTTTGCGGCATGATTCCGATCAACCTGCTTGCTTATGATGAATCCAGTCATTGGCAGTCATGCTTTCTGACATTGCCATATACAAGAAAACAGTATGTTTCTTCCAAATATATGATCGGTCTGGTTATCCAGCTGATCATCACTGTCCTTTCAGGAATCATCTTTTCCATCCAGATGATTTCCAATGGAACATTCGTTCTTTCTGAAGTACTTGCACTGATTCTGCTTGTCTATATGGTTTCTTCTTTGAATGCCGCACTATGCATGCCTTTGATCTTCCGGTTTGGTGCAGAAAAAGGAAGAATCGCATTCCTGCTGATGTTTGCGATCATCGGAGCTGCCGGCTTTATCATGGCACAGATCTACCAGGATCTCATGTCATCTCAGATTGTCATACCAGCCATTCCTGGAATACTTGCATTCATCCTTCTGGCAGGTATTTATGGAGCGTCTTGGCTTCTTGCACAGAAGCTGTTTGAAAAGAAAGATCTGTAAAACAACAGACAGAAAAGACCGGTTATCGCTGATCTTCTCTGTCTGTTTTCAATATCTGATTTTTCACGCAGTCGATAATAAGTCAGTTTTCCCGACCTGATTGTAATTGGATAATACCCGTCATCAATCCTGAAGAAACCATCCGCATTTCATCCGATTACTCCTGCAAACAGCAGCAATCCGAGTACGCATGCCGTAGTACCCACAATCCGTACCATCACAATATATTGCGAAGACGGTGAGCTGACATCATTGTTTTTCCACTGTTCTGTAATCTTCCATGTTGCCGCCGGTTTTAAAAGAAGAAACAGTCCGATCATTATCAGTAATGTTCCCGCAATTCTTTACTGTGTCATAGTTCCGTCTCCTTATCTGATGTCTGTCATTTTACAACAATCAACTGTCAGAAGAATACATTCACACTGTATATCAATGTGTTAAAAAGAAAGCTTCGCATGGTTACCACACGAAGCTTGTTTTCACTTATTATTTGCAGGCAACGCCTCTTGCGTAAGTCTGAACAACATCATAATCATTGTTCAGTACTACGATATCAGCATCATAACCTGTGCAGATCTTGCCCTTACGGTCATCTACACCAAGTGCTCTTGCCGGATTGAGTGTACAGGAGTTGATTGCATAATCAAATGGAACCCCAGCCTTTTCAACCAGAATTTCAAGACCACGGTTAATACGCAGTGTGCTTCCTGCAAGACCCTTTGTGCTTGTCAGATGTGCACTTCCATCCGGATAGACTTCAATTTCATTACCACCGAACAGGAACTTGGATCCAACCGGGCAACCCTTGGCCATTAAGGAGTCAGAAATCATAATGGCATAATCTCTTCCCTTGGACATGAAGTAATTGTTGAGGGAATTGATGTTGG
>CAMCSA010000036.1 GCA_945877405.1 uncultured Erysipelotrichaceae bacterium
CATATGTTATTGGGATCGGCAAAAACCGCTAACCATATATAGTTTTAAAGCGTCATCATTACAGATGAAGCACCTGAATTATGACAGATATACTTTTTTCACACTTTGATAAAACAGTGTCCAGTACGATCAATCCGGTATTGTTCATCACACATTTCTGCCAGTTCACTGTTATGTGTGACCATGATGACACACTTATCTTCATGATGGGCCAGATCCATGAAGATCTGCATGACATTCATACCAGTTTCATAGTCAAGATTCCCTGTCGGCTCATCACAGATGATCAGTTCTGTATCTACCGCAAGAGATCTTGCAATTGCGATTCTCTGCTGCTCGCCACCGGATAGAGAAGATACTTTCTGTCTTGCCTGTTTTCGTGTGATTCCAAGTTTCTTCAGGATTTCCTTTGCCTTTTTTGCATCAATGGATTTCACATTGTCACTGATATCAACAGCCACGTAGATATTCTGCAAAGCGGAAAGGTATGGAACCAAATTGTAGTTCTGAAATACCATTGAAACATCTTTCCGTCTGTACTTTTCCAGTCCGATTTTCTTCAGTTCTTCCCCTTTGTATAGAATCTGTCCTTGATAAGAAGGATCCATGCCACCGATACAGTAGAGAAATGTTGTCTTGAAAGACCCGGATTCACCGGTAATACTGTAGATTCTTCCTGTTTCAAATGCGATATCCGCATGATCCAGAATCACTCTTTTCCGATTTCCGTCTTTGTATTCATAACTGAGTCCGTTGACTTTCAGAATTTCCTCACGCATAACCTATAATCCTCTTACTGTATCTTTGAGATTTTCCCTCATCACGTTCCTTGTGGAAAGGGATACACAGATACTGATGCATATAAGCATGACTGCCATGATCATGACACATACAATCATGAATCTCTTTAGTGATGTATCAAACAGTGATACACCAGTACTGCGATACACATTACCACTAGTCAGCTGGGCAATATCGCTCTGTGCCTGCTTGGCACCCTTTGTTACTGCACTGGCCATGATTACCGCAACGCCATAACCTGGAATACTGCCAAACACGATCAACGGCACAGAAGGAAGAAGATAGTATTTCAGATAGAACATAACGGTTTTATGTTTTGAACAACCGAGACTTCTTCTGACAAAGATTTCCTGTTTTCTGTTTTTCTGCAGAAAGGAAATGAATCCATACGAAGTCACGACATACATTCAATTCTGTAAATTCAAGATAAAAAGTAACCGTTTTCCATATTTATTTTAATTATTGGAATTTGTTCCTTTTTATTTCATGAAAACACCGCAATCCGGATGAACTGCGGTAGTGTTCACTGTCTGATTTTTCTGATTTCGATGCTCCATTGCTGGCCTACGCCGATATTGTAGGCTTTCGCAAAGGAACCCTGGTTGATCGCAAGTCCGACTCTGTATACAGAATTGATGTAGATAATCGGTGCACCGATTCGTACATCCGCAAAGCTTCTGCCATAGACAACACCATTTTGATAGACAAGGTTATCATGGTTGTAGATGCTGACTTCCAGTCGTTCTCCATATTCTGCATGCAGACTCAGGAATTCCTCTCTTGTGATGCTTGTCCAAAGAGAACCGAAACGGACATCGAGAATATCAATGGCACCTTTTACACAATAATCACTGAGTTCCGTTTCTACTGTCGGTAATTCAATGATTTCATCCGGATCATAGGACGGTCCGACTTCCTCAAAGGTGATTTTTCCTGTTGCCAGTTTTGCGCCGGTAAAGGCATACACATCACGACCATGGAAAGTATAGCTGGCTTCTGTATTCTTTCTTCTGTTTGTTGTTTCGGAAATCTCACGGACTTCCTCAATACCGATATACTTTTTGATATGGGTCAGAGTACCGTTGTCTGGTGTTACAATGTACTGTCCTGTCTTTGTTTTCGCAACTGCACTCTTTCTTTTTGAACCTACTCCTGGATCAACAACGGAAACAAATACCGTTTCAGATGGCCAGTATTCAATTGTTTGAAACAGACGATAACTTGCTTCAAAAATATTATATGGCGTGATGTCATGTGTCAGATGATGAATGCGGATATCGGAATCCACACTGATGGAAACACCTTCCATCGCACTGACTGCACCATCTACCAATCCGAAATCACTCTGAAATACAAGAATGCTGCTCATGCCTTTTTTCTCCTGAAAACAACCTTCCATGATGGTCCAAAGTCCAGATTTTTTTCTTTACAGAGACTTCCCATCGTAATCGCCATGGAAATCTTCAGCAGTTCGTTGTTGTAGATCATGACATCTCCCTTGTTTGCCATGCCAAAGGACTTATGAAACATAATCGTGTCATGATAAGCCACCTCATCATTGTGATAGACCGTTGTATCAATCATATCCCCATACACAAAGCCAGCTTCTTTGAACTGCTGTAATGTGATATTTGTCCAGAGGTTACCAAAGTTCGGATCGTTGATTTCAAAGATTCCTTCTACCGTATCTTCTGTGATGAGCGGTTCGAGAATCTCATGACATCTGATTTCTTCAACAGGATAGGATGGCCCTACCTGCTCGTATGTGATGATGCCGGAAGCAAGTCTTGCAGCGCAGTAGCCAAACAGGTCACGACCATGGAAGATACTTGTTTCATCTGTTCCCATACCATGCAGACGGTTGATGGTTTCATCAATTTCTCTGACTTCCTCAATACCAACATACTTTTTGACATGTGTCAAAGAACCGTTATCCGGTGTAACAATGTAATAGCCATCACATGTTTTCGCAACACATGCTCTTCTTGCGGTACCGACACCAGGGTCAACAACAGATACGAAGATTGTTCCCTTTGGCCAGAATTTCATGGACTGATACAGTCTGTAAGATGCAGACCATGTGTCATACTGTGGTAATTCATGTGTGCCATCGATCAGCTCAAGTGTGCGATCAACGGATTTGCAGACACCATACATGGCGCATACAGCACCTTCCTTGTATGTAAAGTCTGTCTGGAATACAAGCATTGGCTTATTATAATCAATCATTTTTACTCTCTCTTTCTATTGATCAGATAAACGGGTTATAGAACAGGCTTTTTGTAACGAAAAAGCGCATGTACATTGTAAACAGGAAGATGGCAAGGCATACACCGATTGACAGCCAGTCATTCTTTCCTAACGGCTTATAGGAAAACCATGTTCTTTTCTTATGTTTTCCATAGCCTCTTAATTCCATGGCATTTGTGATCAGTTCAACGCGATCCAGTGTGGAGAAGATCAGAGGTACAAGAATTCTGACCATGTTTTTCAATCTTGTCATGACACTTGCCTTTGTGGACATCTCCACACCACGTGCCTGCTGTGCCAGGGAAATCGTATGATAATCACCCTGAACATCTGGGAAGTAACGCAGAGTCAAAGACAAAGCCGAACATGCCTTGTAACTTAAGCCGATGTTGTTCAGGCTGCTGGCAAATTCACTTGGATTGGTTGTGAAAAAGAAGATACAGCCAAGTGGGATGACGGAAAGGTATTTGGAAAACTTCGTCATCTGATAGAACAGCTGTTCCAGCGTTACCGTGTACCGTTCTGTAATCACAAACAGGATATGTTCTGTTCCATAGATTTCCACGCCATAGGTTGGTGAAAAGATGAATGTCAGAACAAAGTTTGTCAGGATGAAGATCAGAACGAATACAAACATCACTTTGACCTGAGAAAAACGGATCTGAGCCACACGGAAGAGAATCAGTGACAGCACCATGACTCCAAGGATGATACGGATATCAAATGTCAGCATGACAGTTGTTGTCAGAAGAAGGAAACAGATCAGCTTTGTCAGTCCGGAGAGCCTGTGAATAAAGGTATCCAGCTGACTGTATGAGAACAGTTTTGTTTTCATCTTGTTTTTTCCTCCCATGCGATAAATGTCTGAATAAAGCCAAGCGCATCTTCAATACCAGCTTTATGCGCCAGAGTATAAAGGCTTGTCTTATTCAGGTTTGCCTCTTTGATCCATTCATCATTGATGAGTACTTCGCTGGCAAGTGTATCGGCAATCTTATGTCCACCCGCAAGAACAATGGCACGCTTTGTATATTCAAGCATCAGATGCATGTCATGGGTGATCATGATAATCGTCTGTCCCTGCTGATTCAGCTGGCGCAGAAAGCCCATGATCTCACTGTAGTGATGGTAATCCTGTCCTGCCGTCGGTTCATCAAGGATGATGATCTTCGGTTCGAGAACAAGAATGGATGCGATTGTAACACGCTTTTTCTGACCATAGCTGAGGGCGGATACAGGCCAGTCAATAAACGGAGCAAGGCCACAGATGGAAAGTGCCTTTTCAACACGCGGTCGTATTTCTTCTTCACTCAGTCCCTGGTTGCGTAAGACAAGGGCTACTTCATCATAGATTTTTGTACAGCAGATCATCTGATTCGGGTTCTGCAGAACATAGCCGATGACTTCCCCTCTTTCCTTGATCGACATGTCAGTGATGTTGTGATCTTTCAGGATCAGCTCACCTGAATCCGGCTTTTCAAAACCGACGATGATCTTTGACATAGTGGATTTACCGGCACCGTTTTTACCGACAATAGCCAGCATTTCATGTTCATATACCGTGAAGCTGACATTTTTGAGAACCGGCACAACACCATCATAGCTGAAGGAAAGATCCTTTACTTCAAGCAACGGATCATGCGCTTCTTCTTTCGGACTGGCAGCTGCCTTTGTATACCAGCTGCGCAACTTCTCTTCATTGCCAAGCAGGTTCAGCTTTTCAATGTTTTCCGCATGCATGTCCGGTGTAATTGTGATACCTGCGTATTTGCAGGCTGTGACATACAACGGTTCACGGATACCATGATCGATCAGAATATTGCTGGCAAGCACTTCATTGGCAGGTTCATCCATCAGAATTCTGCCATCATCCATGACGATGATGCGGTCGACATCCCGATGCAGAACATCTTCGATTCTGTGTTCGATGATGATGCATGTCTTGTGCGTCTTGCGATAGATGTCATCAATCAGCTCAATCGCCTTTTTACCCGTGGCAGGGTCGAGGTTGGCAAGCGGTTCATCAAACAGAAGAATATCGACATCATCGACCATGACACCGCCTAAAGAAACTCTTTGTTTCTGTCCACCGGATAACTCCTGACATGATCTGCCCATGAATTCTTTCATGTCTACCATGTCAGCAACCTGATTGACACGCTGCCTCATTTCCTCTAATGGGATGCAGTCATTTTCCAAAGCAAACGCAATATCCTCACCGACATTGAGTCCGACAAACTGACCATCGGAATCCTGTAATACAGTGCCGATATTCTTGGATAAGGCAAAGATGCTTTCGTTTTTTGTTTCCTTGCCTTTGATTGTAAGACTTCCGGTGATTTTGCCTTTGTAGGCAAAGGGAATCAGACCATTGAGACAATGGCCAAGAGTGCTTTTCCCGCATCCGCTTGGACCGACAATCAGGATTTTTTCTCCTGGCATGATATCGAGATTGATGTCATATAAGGTCGGTTCAGCCTGGGAAAAATACTGAAACGTAAAATTCTTAAAACTGATAACAGGCTGTTCCATGTTTTTATCTCCAATACAGATATTTTACATTGAAAAAAAATGAAGTCCATGACAGACTTCATTGATTTGACAGAAATACGATTATTTCTTTGTCAGAGAGCCTTCCTTTGTCTTTGTCTTTGCATAGATGGAGCATAACAGTCCACCGACAACGCAGGAGCAGATTGCATTCATAACAAATGCGATACCACCCTGTGTGAAGACAAGAGATACAGGTTCAGCATAAATGACGATGTCGAGAACCGGAGCAACGATGATCCATGCTACGGCATTGGCAACGATGTTCCAGATCAGAAACTGAACAAGATCGAATTCACCCTGTTCAATATCCTTCTTTGCGGTAAGATATGCGATACCGGAAATAGCACCAGCTGCCCCAGATGCGAATACCCAGCTCCACCATGGAGAACCATAAGACAGGAAGTCAGACAGTGCATGACCGATGAAGGCAATCAGACCACCAGCGATCGGACCAAACAGCATTGCGAAGAAACTGGAGATGCCATATGCAATCTGCAGGTTTGTTTCAGGAACTGGTGAAGGAACCTTGACAAACATGAACAGAACCATGAATAATGCACCACCAAGACCAGTTGCGACAATTGTCTTTGTGTTGAATAACGGCTTTTTCATTTTTATTGTACCCCCTTATGTACGCCATTGATTATACGCTCATTTCTATCATTATGACTATGCGAAAATGTGATAACCAAGGCAAAATCAAATATTTTCCCAATGTATGGGGTTACATGATGGAAAGCGCATGATCCATGGACACACAATTTCCATATCGTCCAGCCCAGATCAGCTGTATCAAAAGCTGTACCGTATCCTTTCCACTCATGTATTCATTAATAATCTGCTTTTGTATTGGCACCATCGGGAATGATCATCATAAACTACAGGCAATTCCATTGTGTCAGCTCCATTCCTGTATTCCATGATTCAGGAACAGAAATTCCGATATGATATGGATCAGGCATCCGTCAGTAAATGTGGTGTCAGGGAAGGCTATCTGCTTGAGATGACGCAAACTGATACGACCGTATAAAAAAGGCTTCTGCAAATGCAGAAACCTGATTTCAGCCTTCCTTCTGTGTTTTGATGACCTTCATACGGGAGAATTCTTCTCTTTCCTTTTCATCCAGGGAATCGGAAATATTACGGATTTCTTCCGTATATCGTGGAATGACAACATTCTTTAATGCATTGGCACGCTTCTGTGTCTTGGAAATCGCAGTAGCAAGTCTTGCCACGGCATTATCCACTTCCGCCAGTACCATCGTCAGTTCCTTGATCTTCTGAAACTGAATATAGGCATCATCGATCATGGAATTGGATTCTTCCAGAGAATAGACAAGCTCATACTTTTCTTTTGGTGTATAAATGACCTGTGGAATCTCAACACCCATGACAGATCTGTATGTCAGCTGGATTTCCCTTTCCACCGGAACCTGAGAAGCAATATGACTGATGACACCAGCTGAGATATTTGCCTGCTGCAGCAGGAAATAGCCGGTACTGTAGGCAGTTTCAATCTGATCCCGAAGTTTTTTGACTTCATCGACTAAGCGCATCATTTCTCCAATCAGAATATTACGCTTCCGGTCCATCAGTTCATAGCCGTTGCTGGCAAGGCCAAGGGCTTTTTTCCTTTGGATCAGGTTGCCCTTGGTTGCGGCAATCTGCCCTGCCATATTATCTGTCTCCTTCGTTTTTGACGATTAATTCAATTGTAATCCAGGCATGGTCTGGATTATAGTTGGCTTCAATCAAAGCCGGATCCAGTCGATCCAGAGCTTCTTTTGGAAGTGTTGACAGCAGAGCCCAGCCAAGATTGAGTGTTTCATTCATGGAACGGTTGGCAGTAAAGCTCTGACCGATGAAATACTTTTCAAAGTTACGGCCGAATTCCATATATTTCTGATCCAGTGGGGAAAGTTCTTCTTCACCGATGACTGAAGCAAGAGATCTTGCATCCTGCACCTTTGCATAACATGCAAACAGCTGGTTTGCGATATCCTGATGGTCTTTTCTTGTATATCCTTCACCGATACCATCCTTCATCAGTCTTGATAATGAGGAAAGGATACCGACCGGCGGATTGATATGGTTCATGAACAGATCACGATCCAGTACAATCTGACCTTCTGTAATATAACCCGTCAGGTCCGGTACAGGATGGGTAATATCATCATTCGGCATTGTCAGGATCGGAATCTGTGTAACGGATCCCTTTCCACCTTTGACAATACCTGCTCTTTCATACAGGCATGCAAGGTCGGAATACAGATATCCCGGATATCCTTTACGGGATGGAATTTCTCCATTGGAAGAAGAGAATTCACGTACCGCTTCACAATAGGAAGTCATATCCGTGAGAATGACAAGAACATTCATGCCACATTCATATGCCAGATATTCTGCTGCTGTTAATGCTGTTCGAGGTGTCAGAATTCTTTCAACAATCGGATCATCGGACAGGTTGACATACATGACAACATTGTCCATGACACCTGTTTCTTCAAAAGATCTTCTAAACAGATCCGCGACGTCATTCTTGACACCCATTGCCCCAAATACAATACAGAAATTATCTGCATCTTCACCAGTCAGTTTTGCCTGTCGAACGATCTGAATGGCAAGCTGATCATGCGGAAGACCGGATCCGGAAAAGATCGGAAGCTTCTGACCACGGATCAGGGTATTCAATCCATCAATAGATGAAATCCCTGTCTGGATGTAGTTTCTTGGGTATTGACGGGATACCGGATTCAGTGGTTGACCATTGACATCCTCAAACTTTTCCGCATAGACAGGTCCAAGTCCATCAATCGGATCACCTACACCATTGAATGTACGACCAAGAATTTCTTTGGAAAGTCCAAGTTCCATCGGATGACCGAGCAGTTGTGTTCTTGTGTTATTCAGGGAAATACCATCAGTACCTTCAAACACCTGAATAACAGCCTTTTCACCTTCAATCGCAACAACTCTACCCTTACGGACAGAACCGTCTTTGAGCTGAATCCTGACCATTTCTTCATTGGATACATTCTTCACATGATCCAGGGCTACAAGTGAGCCGTGAATTTCATCGAGTCCAAGTAATTGTACGCTCATATGTAACCTCCATCATAAGATGCCATCCAAAGCAGCATCAATCATTTCATTGTAGCCATCCAAAAGTTCCAGATGATCATTTGGAACATCGAACTTCATCTTGATGACCTTATCGAAAATACCTGTTTTAGCAATCAGAGATACCGGAATATGCTTTTCCACCTTTGTTCTGCATGCACGATTCAGATAGCTGATGACATTCATCATCTTAAACTGCTTTTCCAGTGTCACAGACATATCATCCGGATGGAATGCGTTCTGCTGCAGATAACCGACTCTGACAACTCTTGCGATTTCCAGTGTCAGTTTCTGATCTTCCGGTAAAACATCAGAGCCGATCAGCTTGACGACTTCCAGAAGGGAATCTTCTTCATGCAGAAGTTCAACCATTTCATTTCTTAATGTCATAAAGGAACGGCTGACATGTTCTCCATACCAGGAAGAAAGATCATCCAGGTATTCGGAAGAACTCAGATTCCAGTTAACGGCTGCATAATGCCTTGCATAGGCAAGGTTTTTATCCAGTGCCCAGAAGCATCTGACAAATCTTCTTGTGTTCTGCGTAACCGGTTCAGAGAAGTCACCACCCTGTGGTGATACTGCACCGATCAAAGATACGGAACCATCCATACCGGACTTTGTTTCACCATATCCTGCACGCTCATAGAACTGGGCAATACGGGATGGCAGATATGCTGGGAATCCTTCTTCTGCAGGCATTTCTTCCAGTCGACCGGAGATTTCACGCAATGCTTCTGCCCAGCGAGACGTGGAGTCAGCCATCAAAGCGACATGGTATCCCATATCACGATAGTATTCTGCAATCGTAACACCTGTATAGATCGATGCTTCACGTGCAGCAACCGGCATGTTGGAAGTATTGGCAATCAATACGGTACGGTCCAGAAGGGAATTTCCTGTCTTTGGATCCTTCAATTCACCAAACTCCTCCAGTACCTGTGTCATTTCATTTCCACGTTCCCCACAACCGACATAGATGATGATATCCGCATCGCAGAACTTTGCGATGGAATGCTGCATCATTGTCTTACCTGCCCCAAATCCACCAGGTAAAGCAGCTGAGCCACCCTTGGCAATCGGGAACATCGTATCCAGTACTCTCTGGCCTGTGATTAACGGCATGAACAACGGCTTTCTTGTTCCAATCGGACGAGGAACACGGACTGGCCACTGCTGCTTCAGTGTAATGGCATGATTCTGTCCTGTTACATCATCTTTTACAGTAATGATCGTATCATTTACTGTATAAGCCCCGTCTTCAACTGTTTCCACAACCGTACCATTGATACCGATTGGAATCAGGGAACGATGCTGGATGGTTTTTGTTTCAGGACATGTTGCGAAAATCTGTCCTTCGTGAACATGATCTCCTTTTTTCACAACAACCGTAACATCCCACTTTTTTTCTTCATCCAATGAAGGAACACTCTTTCCTTCCTTAATGAAGGCCCCCTGCATTTCTTCAATCTTCAGTAATGGTCTTTCAATACCATCATAGATATTCTTCAGCATGCCTGGACCCAGTGTTGCATTTAATAATGAGCCTGTACCGATCACAGGTTCACCAGGTCTTAAGCCTGTTGTTGATTCATATACCTGGATGACAGTACGCTCCGTATTGATCCGGATGACTTCACCAAGCAGCTGTTTTTCACCAACATATACCATTTCACGCATGGAAAAGGAGCGTGAATGACGGACAGTTACAACAGGTCCGTTAATCGAGTAAATCACATCACTCATGGCAATCCTCCCTTTCCATGATTCTGAAGGAAGAGTGAGAAGCAAACCATTCCATCTGCTCTTCACACTTTTCATCCAAAGAGCAGCTGTATTCCATGCGGTTTTCCTCATCCACATAACGGAATCCACCCAGTGGCATGAATGCCGTCTTCACTTCATTGTCATAACCAGCCTTTTTCAGCATGGCTTCCATCAGGCTGTTATCTTCTTTACGCACTTCAAAGATTCCGGATGGTGTAACCTGTAATCCATCCAGTCCCTGTTGCATATATGTCAGATAGGCATCGGACTTTGAAAAATCCAAAACCTGCTTTCTGACAAAATTGAACAGGTCTTCCGTATAATGAGCACGCAGTTCAATCAGTTTCTTTTTGACATCCAGACGGTCTCTGGAAGATCTTGTCGCAGCGTAGGTACGGATCTCCTTGAGTTCCCCTTCCAGATACGCTGCCTTATCTTTTTCAAGGCCTTCACGGAAGAAGTTGATCTGATCATTCAATAACAGATCCTTTTCACGATTGAGCATATCCTCAACCAGATCTGCATTGGATCGAACATCTTCATCAATGGCCCTGATCAGTTTTTCCTGTAATTCCTTCAAATTCGCTCACCTCACAGCTTCACTCCGATGGCTTCGGAAATACACCTGTTCATTGCTTCACCGATGTTACCGGAACCATGACGGTCGGGAATCTCAACAATCAGAGGTCTGGCAAGATTCATCTTATAATCCAGAACAATGTCGCTGACCTCTTCTATCGCCTTTGTTGTCATCAGGATCATCGCAATATCCTCCGTCTGGATCAGTGTATCAAGACGGGCTGCGATTTTTTCACGTCCTTTGACAACCTCTCCTTCAATACCTGCTAAGCGCATGCCCATAACGGTATCGGTATTGTCACTGATGACGTATGCTCTCATAGATTAAAGTGCATTCAGAATAAGAATGGCGATCAGCAGACCATAGATGGCACAACCTTCACCCAGGGCTACGAAGATGATGGCACGACCGAAGTTATCAGAGTTTTCAGAGATGGCACCAAGAGCTGCTGGAGCAGACTTGGCAACTGCCCAACCGGCAGAGATACAGGAGCATCCGACTGCGATTGCCGCAGCAAGGAAACCAAGCCCTCTGGAACTGTCAACAGCAGTTGCTACAGCTTCTGTTCCTTCTGCCATAACAGCAATTCTTCCAACACCGACAATCATCATAACAAGGAATGTACCTGTAAACAGGCAGATCTGTGCCATGAGTCTTGTCTTTGGGGAATACTTCTTCATTGCACCGGAACATACAAGTGCTAATGGGCCTACGATCAAAGCGACTGCGATCAGTGGTAATAACATTTCAGAAACAGTTAACATTTTATTTTCTCTCCTTTGGATATTTCCGAATTTCTATCAGTTCAGCTTTTCAGCTGTCATTGCTTTAAAAGGGATGCCACCCGCATCATAATAACGGGAGAACATTTCATAGTATTCCAGACGCAGTGTCTGAATACCGACGATCAGACCTTCCAGTACCATGACAAAGATGTTACCGAAGATCATGACAGGAATACCTGCATTACCTGTCATTTCTACAAGGGTTGTCACAACAAGCATCATACCGGCATGGGACAGAACAAAGCCGCCGACACGCAGATAGGACATGGAGTTTGTGACAAAGGTCAGCAATACATCAATCAGTTCAAAGATGGACTGCATGATATATCCTCCCCATCCTTCTTTTGGGGTAACCGGTTCATGTTCTACAAGTGCTGTCAATGGTTCTTTCATCACAAAGCAGATGATTGGAAGAACAATACATAAACCGATGGTGATAGGATTGATGACATTGATCTGGAAGATCATTGTCGCAACAATCCCGGCAATCATAGATCCATAGAATACAAATCCGGCAATACCGTTCTGTGAGAAGATGGCTTCTCCTTTTTCGTTATGTCTGAAACGATTGACGATATTGAGCAGCTGCGTCATCAGAATCAATACTGCACCAATCGCTACAGCACCGATCAGAATTGTCATTGTACTGGAGCTGTCCATGATTTCAAACAATTTTTCATGGACACCGAACAGCTTCTGATGAATCGGATTCAGCAGTGTTTCATTACCGAAAGTGGAACCGAACAGGAAACCGAAGATCATGGATGTAATGCCGACTCTGCCGATGATACCAAACAGCTGACCTTTCTTTTCCAGCGCCAGTCCCAGGATGGTCAATACAAGTCCCTGACCAAGATCACCGAACATGATACCGAATAACAGACAGTACGTCACAGCCATAAAGCATGTCGGGTCAAAGTTGCCGTATTTTGGTACACCATACATTCCAAGGAACATTTCAAACGGTCTTGCCAGCCAGTTGTTCTTCAGCATGGTCGGACATTCCAGATCCACTTCAGATGGATCCTTGACTTCCAGTGTTACAGGAAGGCCATCAAATGCATTTCTGTATGCCTCAACATCCTTTTCCTGTACAAAGCCTGACATGACATATTGGTCCTCAAATATTGCCGCATATGGATGCAGGTGACAGAGTCTGTCCTGATTCATGCAGTAGGTATAGACATCATCAATTTCGCCATGGTGTTCCGTCAGCTCACGATCAATATCCACAGTTGGAATGTCAATCGGTTCAAAGGCAAGATCTCTGAAAATCTTGTTTGTTCTTTCCACATAGGAATCGGATGTGACATACACAATCCAGATGTAATGTGAGTTTTCATAGAGTCTGTGCTGGATGAATATATCATCGCGATACATGTACAGTTTTTCAAAGCTTTCACGCGGCAGTCTTCCAAACCGGAAGTTCAGATACTGACAGTTATGAATTCTTTCAAAACCAAGTACGGACAGTTCTTTGAGTGCCTTCTGGTCTTCTGGAGTCAGAATGACTTTTCTGGCATCGGTTGTCAGACCAAACAGATCATTCATACGGACAATGAAATCCTCAATCTGCTGGCATGTGTATTCTCTGTCCGAGGTCTTTTTTTCCTGAATCGTGTAATTCAGGCTGTGTGCAATGTTTGAAAGTGTCTGACAGTACCCTGCATATGGATCTTCATCACTGATCAGTTTTCCTGCATTGTCTTCATTGACGATTTTTGAAGCAGGTTCACAATGAATCAGTCCAGAAGCTACACCAGAAGTCAGCATCTGATTGACATGTGCTTCATCTGTTGTGGCACTGACAAATTTCATTTTTACAATTGCCATGAATACCCCTTTCTCCCTTAATAGATCAGCAGTCCTGCGATACGGTCAGGACTGACCTTATAACGAACACCTTCAATGATTGTAATGATGTTGTTGATTTCCATATCAGAAAGATACAGATAACTCATCAATACAAGCGTCGGCTCCGTTTCGTATTCAATGAATGTGTGATACATGTTATAGGAAATCTGCTGGATGAAATGTTCAATGCTTGTAAAGGTAATGTCCTTCGCATAGCCTCTGTATTTCTTCCGGATGGCTTCCAGAACTTCCTGCGATGTACTGTTTTCGATCATCTCATGTAGCTGTTTTTTTGAAAAATGCATCTGATATGGCAGAAGCAGTTCTTCAATCTTCTGTGAAGTCGTTGAAAAATCTTTCTTGAGACGATAAATGATGGAAAGGTTCAGCAGCTCTGCCCTTTGACAGATGATCTGTCTCATCTTTTCTCCATCTTCACTTTTTCCATATACGCCGATTGCTTCAAAGATCTTTTCGAAGATCAGCAGTTCCATGTCATGTTCAAGTGACAGATAATCCAGTTCTTCTATCTTTTCATGTCTGTACCGCGCCAGAATGGATCGGTATGGCGTTTCGGACAGAAACTGAATCAGCTCTCCATAGTCATTGATTTCCACAAGGTGTCGTACATCAAACGAAAAATACTTTGCGGAAAATAACGGCATGGACGCAATCATGTCATCTCGGATGTTTTCATCCGGATTCATGATGTATCGGACACAATTCAGAATCATCGTGATTTCCGACTTCATCGAAAAAGTCGAAATGAAGGATATGTCACTTTCACCAGAATAGCGCATCAGTTTTTTCAGTCTGATGTAGATATCCTTACGCAAAAGAGATTCCAGATGCTGACGGTGAATTGCGCGTTCATTGATACCGGACAGTACTTCCGCAAACATCGTTTCATTTTTCAGATGTGCAGCAATTTCTCCGATATCCCTTTTCTGCATCAGCTGATAGTAGTCATCATCCTTCAGCCTCTTTCCAAACATCGCACGAGCCTTGACTGTAAGTGCAAGATCACTGCTCATAGTTATGACTCCTGATCCGAAAGTGCAGTGATACGCTTTACCAGCTGATTGCACCACTCATCTTTATGATCCCGATACTGTTTACCAAGATCTGCAGAAGCGGAAGCAAAATATGCTTCATTGGCTCTGCTTTCTTCCTGTATTTTTGCATCCAGCTGTGCTTTTGTTTCCGATATGATCCTGGATGTTTCCTGCGCTACTTCATCCCGCATTTTCTGCTTGATGACTTCAGCTTCATCCTTCAGCTGTTTTCTCTGTGCATGATGTCTTTCAATACGTGCACATGTTTTTTCATCTGTTTCAATCAGATGTTGTATTGCTTTCAATTCCATGAGAAAACCCTTTCTATTGGTACCATTTTAGTACGATGTTTCAAAATGTAAAGTTTGTCTGTTTTTTCACACACTTTATCAAATCTGTATTCATTTTCTATACATTTTTTCATGGAACTCGTGTAGAATGATACCGTTATGAATAAACTGATTGAACTGTTTTTAAATAAGACGGCTCTTGTCGTCTATGGGATCTGTACCTGTTGTGGACTGGTGTATGGGGCTCTTGTTCCACCATTCTATCTGCATTTTCTGGATGGAATGACAATCAGCGGTTTTCTGTTCCTGGCAGCAGCCATTGTGCGCTATTCCTGGATCTCTGGTGACTTTACATTCTTTTCCTGGAGACCAAAACGACACAACAGAAAACATGGCATACCGGATTATGAAGAGGATCCGACAAGAGGCATGTCCTATACGGAATACAGAAATGCAATCCGTGAAGAAAGAAAGGACATGAAGAATCCATACATGGCTTCTTCACTGCTCATTCTTGTCATATCATTGATTCTTTCACTGCTTTACTGACCTCCATCTGAATATGGAGGTTTTTTCATACGAAAAAGACCTGAGAAGATCAGGTCTAACGAAGAAACAGACGGATCAGTCTGTTATACAGTCTGTTTGTATATGGTGCATAGCGCATTGGCAAGTCAAGCCAGCACTTTTTATCCACGATGGATTTTGTATGGCTGAATGCCTCAAAGCCATACTTTCCATGGTACCTGCCGATGCCACTTTCACCCGTTCCCCCAAAACCAACAGATGTAGAAGCAAGATGAATGATTGTATCATTGATGCAACCACCTCCATATCTCAGTTTCTGATCCACGATTCTGATCTGTTCTTTCTTTTTAGTGAACAGATACAATGCCAGAGGATTCGGTTTTTCCTGTAACGCAGAAATCATCTCATCAAAGTCGCTGTATGTCAGTACCGGCAGAATCGGGCCGAAGATCTCTTCCTGCATTACCCTGTCTGACCATGATACATGGTCCATGATGATCGGTTCCATGCGGCATGAATCTGTATCCATTCTGCCACCATGCACAGTCTTTTCCTGATCAATCAGGCCTTGCAGTCTATTAAAATGCCTTTGACTGATGATTTTTCCATAACAGGAAGAAGATAACGGGGCGTTTCCGTATTGCGCAACGATCTGTTTTTTCATTTCTGCGATCAACTGATCATGCACGCTTTCCTGCACCAGCACATAATCCGGTGCCACACATGTCTGACCACAGTTGAGATATTTTCCGAATACAATCCGCCTTGCGGCCAAGGCAATGTCCGCAGTTTCATCGACGATGCATGGACTCTTACCACCAAGTTCGAGAATGACCGGTGTCAGATGCCTTGCGGCAGCCTCATATACTTTTCTTCCTGTTGTTGTTGAGCCGGTAAAGAAGATCAGATCAAATGGATCATTTAAAAGCTGATCTGCAGTTTCAATACCACCTTCCACAAGACAGACATATTCTTCACAGAACAGTTCCCTGATGATTTCCTTCATCACCTGATTGGTATGTGGACTGTCAGGTCCAGGTTTGACTACTGCCGTATTCCCTGCCGCAATCGCACAGACAAGTGGATCCATTGTCAACAGAAACGGATAATTCCATGGTGACATGATCAGTACATTTCCATATGGAACTGCCTGTTCATAGCTGATGGATGGAAACTGTGCCAGAGGTGAAGACACATATTTTCTGGATGAATAACGTTTCAGGTGTTTTTTCATATGCGTGATTTCAGAAAGAACCATGCCGATTTCACTCATATAACTCTCTTCTGCACTTTTTCCCAGATCTTTGTACAGTGCATCCGTAATATCCTTTTCTTTCTGTACAATCAGATCATATAGTGCCTGCAGCTGCTTTGAGCGCCAGCTGACATCCAGTGTCACTCCTGATCTGAAGTATTCCTTCTGCTTCTGATAGATCTGTGTCATTTCACTTCTCCTTTGACAATATGATATACCTGCTCGAGCTGACTGTCATTTTCTGCACCACCCTGTTCAAGGAAATCATCAAAATAAAAGTCTCCGTGTACATCCATGACATAAACAGGTCCACTCTGATTTTCATCTTTTGCAGGAACAATCTGCTGAATGGACATTATAGATCCGATTTCGTTATGCCACATGCCGTAAAGTTTTCAAATATTTGATTCATGATCCATCCACTTGTTGTTCTTTCAACAAGTAACAACTATTATCGTCATACTTGTTGATTTTTCAACATCTTTTTATGCAGAAGAAAAGACAACAGCCTGTAACCGTTGTCTTATGGTTTCAGAGTGGAACTTTGATTGACAAGAAGTGTGCTGTAAATAAACAGGACATCCTGAGTGTTGAAATCAACATATTCCTGCCATACAGAAGATGCGATATAACGCATATCAATGATGGTGATTCTGCTGTAGGAATCAATCAGTAATGGCGCTAAAGAGGATCCGAATGAGTCACGGAACATCACCAGTTCCCTGCCTTCTGGTCCAAAAGGATTATCAATCTGAATGAGTGCAGTGGCACCATTCAGATACAGATCATACGGATCCATGGCTTCCCGTTTTTTTGTGGGATAGACGGATGTCTCATCAGGATCTTCCAGATACCACACATCACAGTTTTCAATTGCTTCACTGTTTAAAATGATCAGCTCATCCTTTTCATGCGGTAAGGCATACTGACCAGCTAGACCTCCGGCAAATTCACCACAGGAAATGACTTCATATGGAACATCCGTTTTTAGATCCATGACCTGAGCCATTGCTGAAACGACACCCGACAGTTTTTCCTGTTTCCAGTGAATATCGGTCATATAGTAATCATCCAGACTCAGAATATCTCTGACATCAATGATCTCTCCCTGAATATCATTCATTTTTTCATACAGCAGATCATAATCCATATGTAGCATGACATCATCCGGTACAAAGGAATTCTGATCCGGAACGATCATTGCATAGACTTGATTGTATTCACTTGTCTTGTCAATCACTGCATTGATTCTGCTGATAAACTGGTCGATGGATTTTTCATCTGTATTCATCTGTGCTTTGAGAATATGACCATCATATGTATAAATATCATTGTTTTCCTTTTTTCCAAGCAACGTATAGCTGACCTGAGCCTTGATCCCTCTCCATACATCCCTGAACACAAACTGATCGGTACAGTAATCATTCAGTTGCTGGAAAAAGGAGGTATCCAGAATACTCTGTACAGTTACAGTAGGAAACTGTGCCAGTTTTCTGCGTTCACTGTCAGAAACAGATCGATCCGGTGTCACAATACAGATTCCAAGCATGCCGACAAGAAAAGTGATGAAGCCGATCGAAACAATTCTTTTTCTCATTTGATCCCCTCCTCAGAATCTGAAATACAGAAATGGTGAAAATGATGCATCCACCAGGAATGCAGTCACAATGATCAGTACAGCCAATACAAACAATGGCTGAAGAAATGACAGTTTCTGTGTGCACTTCATCTTCTGCAATGCCGGTAATACAGGAAAGGCACAGATCCATGCCCCAATCAGGACAACGCCATAATCACGCAGATAAAACTGCGTTTTTCCGTCCAGGAATGGAAGTCTCTGTAAGCCAGCCATACAGGAGAGTGTATATAATCCATCCTGAAGTGTATTGGCAGAAAAGATCACAAATCCGATCACGACAAGCAGAAAAGTAACCGTTCTGCCAACTACCGGATGCTTTCCTGCATAGCCTGCAAATACTGTTTTTTCCAGAAACAGCAGTACTCCAAAATATATCCCCCAGATGATGAAATTCCATCCTGCCCCATGCCATAAACCTGTCAGAAACCATACAACCGCAATGTTGCGAATCCACTTAAGTCTGTTGACACGGTTTCCACCAAGTGGGATGTATACATAGTCTTTAAAGAAGGAGGAGAGCGTCATATGCCATCTGCGCCAGAAGTCCGTAATGGACACAGCAGAGAGTGGATAATTGAAATTTTCCGGGAATGTAAATCCAAACATCCTGCCAAGTCCGATCGCCATATCACTGTAGCCACTGAAATCATAATACAGCTGCAGGGTAAAACCAATGGCACTCATCCATGCTCCAATGACACTTGTTCTTCCGATCACTTTGACAAACAGGGCAATTGTATCCGCAACAACAGTTTTTTTGAACAGACCTGTTACAAACCTTGTGATTCCCTGTTCAGATCCATCTTCTGTTACTGTGCGGTGATGAATCTGCTGCTCAATAGTTTCATAACGGACAATCGGACCGGCGACAAGCTGAGGAAACAGTGTCACATACATGGCAAAATCAGTCAGACGATGTGACGGTCGAATTTTTTCCTGATATACATCCACAACATAACTGATCGTCTGAAAGGTAAAGAAACTGATTCCAAGAGGCATGATAATATGCAACGGAGAAATTGATGTACTGGCTGTATGATTGATCGTCTCAATCAGAAAGTCTGTATATTTGAAGAATACAAGCTGTCCAAGATCATAGATCAATGCAATACTCAGCAGCACTCTGCGCTTTGTCGGATAATGTTCCATGCCAATACAGGCCAGATAGTTCACAGCGATTGTTACGAGCATGATCCATATCCTGCTTCCTTCGCCATAGAAATAAAACAGCATAGAAAACAGCAACAGGACCATATTGCTTCTTTTTGCAGGAACAAGTCTGTAAACAATCAGCAGAACCGGTAGAAAGACAAACAGAAACGGAATACCGGAAAATACCATACACTCACCTCCTTTCGTCTGTTAAGAAAAGTCTTCGTAAGGAAGACTTTTGTAACGATTACAGTTTATTGAATGCTTCTTCTACATTCTTTGCGTTTTCTTCAGAAGCCATGATCAGCAGAATCACATCACCTCTGTTAACAACCTTGACAGTTTCTGCCTCAACACAGATCCATTTACGTGGATCTACGCTGTCCTTGATTTTTGTCTTTGCCGCTTCAATATCTGCACCTTCATTCATGCGGACAAGTACAACAGAATAAGCAATGGAGCTGACAGCCGGTTCACTTGCGATTGCTTCCTTATAGTCCAGATCCGATGTGCCAAGGAAATATTCCACATTTTCAGAATCAATTTCCGTATTCATCAGCATCATCGGTCTTTGATCTTCTGGAATCTGTTCATAGATTCTGTTCATCAGGTCTTCTGCAGAACCTGTGAGATTGCCCGAAGAACCGGAGGAGGATGCAGAGCATGCTACAAGTCCTATACCTGCTGTAACAACAGTCAGGCAAATCAGTAATTTTTTAAGAAATTTCATAAATACCTTCCTTCACTCTCTTTATATCAGCTGTATCTGTTTTTGGCAACACATTTACGCAGGATTACTGATTTCACAAATCATTACCGCAATTGAAAAAGCCTCCACATCAGTGGAAGCTTCATTCATTACCTGTTTACAAGTTTCTGATAGTGTTCAAATTCTTCATCGTTTGCGTAGATGAAGTGGCCAGGAAGGATTTCACGGAATGCTGCAGGCTTTTCAGCATAGTTCCACTTTGCTTTGTGCTCTGCTTCATCATATGTAA
>CAMCSA010000037.1 GCA_945877405.1 uncultured Erysipelotrichaceae bacterium
CTGGCGGTCTATCTCTTGTTTTCGGTTGCTTGCTTCCTTACCGTACATGAGCATTCTGTATTCGCTTACAGCAGAAAACAGCGTATACAAAAGTGTAAAAATGGATGAAAAGAAATGAAAAGTTCTTATGATTTTCGTAAAATAATATCTGTTTCCGATATAATAGATAACGGATAACAGAAAGGAAAATCAGAAAACACACATATGACAGAAAGAAGCTGGAAAGTATTCACAGTGCTTCTGATTACCGGTTCTGTTGTGACAGTATTCATCGACTGGACAATCACAACAGGATGGATTCTTGGCTGTCTGATCAGCCGGCTGTTATACAGGCGCATTGAGACATTCTGGAATGGAATACTGGATCAGGGGTATTCCACACCTAAAACCGGAAGAGGAAATCGCGCCGGAAACATCCTGATGATGGCAGGCGTGCTTGTGATCTGTGCAGTATGTCCACAATATCTGAACATATTTGCCTGTGCACTTGGCATGATGGCCATCAAGATCACATCAGTCATTGATGTGCTGATTCCCGGAAAGGAGAAGTTATGACAATTCAGTCTGACGTATACGCAATCATTCTGCTGACAGTACTGCTTTCTGCAGCAATGATATGGATCTCAAAAAAGATCGATAAAGCGGATCCGCTGGAAAAACCAAAAGGAATCATCGTACCGGTGCTTGTCGGTATGGAATCCGTATACAATCAGGTAAAGGATTCAGTCGGTAAGCACTATGCGGAGAACCTGACACCTTATATTGTTGTGTTATGGGTTTATATCTTTACCGCAAATATCATCTCTCTGTTCGGTATCTCATCCCCGACAGCCAACTTCAGCGTAACACTGCTGCTGGCACTGATCACATGGATACTGATTCAGATTGCGGAATTCAAGTTCATGGGTGTAGGTGGTTATTTCCATTCCTTCCTTGAACCGATTCCGGTCATGCTTCCGATGAACATCTTCGGTAAGTTCTCAACACTTGTTTCCATGTCGCTGCGTCTTTTCGGTAATATTCTGTGTGGCGGTATCATGATGGAACTTGTGTACAGTTTCTGTCAGTTTTTATCAAATACACTGATCGGACTGTTTGTTTCCGTAGAAGGAAACGTATTCAATTTCGTTGCTCCGGTGATTGCACCGGTACTGCATGCGTACTTTGACATATTCTCCGGTGCGATTCAGACACTGGTATTTGTCACATTGACTGTGGTTCTTATCGGGAATGACATTCCTGAGGAATATAAAGATAAGGCTTAATAGGAGGAGCTAAAATTATGGATATCAATAAGGGTTTAATTGCAATTGGTGCAGGTCTTGCTGTCATGACAGGTATGATGACAGGTCGAGGCGAAGGTGAAGTTGCCGCTCACGCATGTGATGCGATTGGTAAGAATCCGGAAGTCGAATCCAAGATCCGTTCTACTATGATTCTTGGTATTGCGCTTTCTGAAACATGTGCCATTTACGGTCTTCTCGTTTCTATCCTTCTGATGTTTGTATATTAATCGATAGGAAGAGTATACCAGATGATTACTGTCGATATTGTAAATCAGTTATTTCCGAATATTGTGACGGTTATCGTTCAGCTGTGCAGTACTCTTGTTCTTTTTCTGGTCGCAAAGAAGTTTTTATGGAAATCCGTCAAAAACTGGATGAATGTCCGTGCTGAAAAGATGCAGGCAGACCTTTCTGCAAGCCAGAAGGCAAAGGAAGAGGCAATGCTTGATCGTAACAGTGCAAAGGATGAACTTGCTGCGGCTTCTAAAAAGTCAGAAGCAATGATCGAGGCTGCCGTAAAACAGGCTGGTCAGGAAAAGGAATCCATTCTGGAAGAAGCACGTCGTCAGGCTGGGGCTGAAAAGCAGAAGGCACATGCACAGATTGAGGCAGAAAGAGTTGCGATGTATGACTCCATGAAGAAGGAAATGGTAGACATTGCATTAGACGCAGCCGCTAAGCTCATCGGTGATAAGAACACGGATGAAATGGATCGTCAGGCAATCGAAGCATTTGTAAACGGTGACGATCATGGCCAGTGAGATTGCGGTACGTTACGCACAGGGACTGTTTGAACTGAGCGAGGAAATGAATACGGTAAAGCAGACAAAACAGGAAGTGGAAACACTGCAGAAGGTGATTTCTGACAATCCTGAAGTTGAACTGTTTTTCCGTGCTGTCAAAGTTACAAAACAGGAAAAAAGAAATTTTATTGATCAGGTATTCGGAAAGATGTGTTCCCATGAACTTGTCAGTTTTCTGAAACTGTTGATTGATAAAGGAAGAATGAACTGTCTCCATGAAATTCTAGATGCCTATCTGGAAATGGCAGATGAAAAGCTCGGTATTGTAAGAGCTGTCGTTTCTTCTGCCCGTCCATTAAATGAAAAACAGATGGATCAGATCAGAAAGGCATTGGAAAATAAGATGAATCAGACAGTTATTCTGTCTAACAGAACAGATCCGTCTTTGATTGCCGGTATCAAGGTTACCGTTGGTAACAGGGTAACAGATATCACCATGGCAACAAAGATTGAAACAATGAAAAACGCGTTATTGAAAGGAGGACAGGCATGAGCAGAGAGATCAGACCGGAAGAAATCAGTTCTTTGATCAAGGAACAGATCCGAAACTATGATCACAGAATTCATTCCGATGATGTCGGTTATGTCATCTCAGTAGGTGATGGTATTGCCATGGTCCAGGGCATTGATAAGGCAATGTCCTCAGAATTACTTGAATTCCCAAAGGGAGTCATGGGAATGGTCATGAACCTGGAAGAAGATCACATCGGTGTCGTTCTTCTTGGTGATGATACACAGATCAAGGAGGGGGATGAAGTCAGACGTACAGGAAAAATCGTTGAAGTGCCTGTTGGTGACTCACTCCTTGGAAGAGTTGTTGATCCACTAGGAAATGCCATTGACGGTGGTGAAAACCCGGTTTGCACAAAGACAAGACCTGTGGAAAGAGTCGCTCCTGGTGTCATGACAAGAAAGTCTGTCGATCAGCCATTAATGACTGGTCTTAAGGTCATTGACTCCATGATTCCAATCGGTAAGGGTCAGCGTGAGCTGATCATCGGTGATAGAGAAACAGGTAAAACAGCCATTGCGGTTGATACGATCATCAACCAGAAGGGCAAGAATGTCTACTGTATCTATGTAGCAATCGGTCAGAAGGAATCCACAGTTGCCCGTATGGTTCAGAAACTGAGAGAAAATGAAGCGATGGAATATACAGTTGTTGTCAATGCATCTGCATCTTCCAGTGCACCATTACAGTATATTGCACCATACGCAGGCTGTGCGATGGGTGAAGAATGGATGGAACAGGGCAAGGATGTTCTGATCATTTATGATGACCTTTCCAAGCACGCCGTTGCATATCGTACAATGTCACTGCTGCTGAAGCGTCCTCCGGGAAGAGAAGCTTATCCTGGTGATGTCTTCTATCTGCATTCCAGACTTCTTGAACGTGCAGCAAAACTTTCCGATGAACTGGGTGGTGGTTCATTAACAGCACTTCCGATCATCGAAACACAGGCTGGTGATATTTCAGCCTATATTCCAACAAACGTCATCTCCATCACAGATGGTCAGATCTTCCTGCAGACAGATCTGTTTGCAGCAGGCGTAAGACCTGCAGTAGACTCCGGTCTTTCCGTATCCAGAGTAGGTTCCAGTGCACAGACAAAAGCGATGAAGAAGGTATCTTCTTCTCTCAAGCTTGATCTGGCCCAGTACCATGAAATGCAGTCTTTTGCACAGTTCGGTTCTGACCTGGATGATTCTACAAAGAAGATCCTGAACCATGGTGCACATGTAACAGAACTGCTCAAGCAGCCACAGTATTCACCAATGTCTATGGTTGATCAGGTACTGTCTCTGTTTGCGATCAAAAACGGATTCATGGATGACCTGCCAGTAGAAGATGTGCCGTCTTTT
The DNA here is from genome assembly GCA_945877405.1 of uncultured Erysipelotrichaceae bacterium. Classification (GTDB taxonomy): domain Bacteria; phylum Bacillota_I; class Bacilli_A; order Erysipelotrichales; family Erysipelotrichaceae; genus Bulleidia. The sequence continues at coordinate 3,953 of CAMCSA010000037.1, forward strand.
GAAAAGGCACTGCATCGTGCATTCCATGAAGAACACGCAGACCTGTGTCAGGAAATTGAAGACAAGGGTGATCTGAGTAAGGAAATGATGGATCAGATCACAGAAGGAATGCGTTCTGTTGTCGAACAGTTCAAGCTTGCCAAGGGAGTAAACTGATATGGCAGGCCAGTCAAGACAGGCATTGCGTACACGTATCAAATCCGTTCAGTCCACACGTAAGATTACAAAGGCAATGGAGATGATCGCTAATGCAAAGCTGTTCAGACAGCGTGCCAGAATGGAAGCCAACCGTGAATATGCACAGCGTCTGCAGGATACGGTCAATGAAATTGCTGCAACCAATCCAGGCGTTGAAAGCAGATATCTTGTAAAAAACAGCTCAGACAGAAAGATGACAGTCATCTTCTGTTCTGATCTTGGATTATGTGGTGGCTATAATGCCAACATCATCCGTGAGGCAAAGGAACATCTGAATCCAACTGATCCGGTATTCCTTGTCGGTACATCTTTATACAGCCAGTTTGTGGAAGCAGGTTTCAATCTGCTCAACAGTGAACCGGTATCTTCAGATCAGCTTTCCTTTCAAAAGTTAAAGGAAGCTGTCATGAGTGGCATAGAAATGTATCAGAACAATGAGGTTGGAACAGTACAGATTCTGTATACAAAGTTTGTCAATACGATGAGCTTCCGTCCAGAATTTGATATTCTTGTACCATTTACACTGGATGAAACACAGAAACGGAATGACCATGTGGAAACACTGTTTGAACCAGGTCCGGAAGAAATTCTGGATCATCTGATTCCAATGATGGTCACAAACGTTGCATATTCCAACTGGATGGAATCCACAACCAGTGAACAGGGAAGCAGAAGAGTTGCGATGAAGACGGCATCCGACAACGCGGATGATCTTGTATCGACATTGCAGCTGGAATACAACAAGGCTCGACAGGCGTCAATTACCCAGGAAATTACGGAAATTGTCAGCGGGTCCAATGCCGTGTAAGAAAAGAGGCAATCATGCAAAATACAGGAAAAATCGTTCAGGTCATCGGACCTGTAGTAGATATCCGATTCGCATCGGATCATCTGCCATCGATCAAAAATGCCATTACGATCAAAGGAACTGACGGCACTGAAATGACTGCCGAAGCAGCACAGCATATCGGTGATGATATTGTCCGTTGCATTGCCATGTCCAGTACGGATGGTCTTGTCCGTGGCATGGAATGCACTGATACAGGTGCTCCAATTCAGGTTCCGGTAGGTGATGCAGTTCTGGGACGTATGTTCAACGTCCTTGGTGAACCGATCGATGGTCTTGGTGAAGTCAAGGCAGATAAGAAAATGCCGATTCACAGAGAAGCACCTACCTTTGCTCAGCAGCAGACAGGTTCTGAAATTCTTGAAACAGGTATCAAGGTCATTGACCTTTTATGCCCATATGCAAGAGGTGGTAAGATCGGTCTGTTTGGTGGTGCAGGTGTAGGTAAGACAGTTCTTGAACAGGAACTGATTCATAACATCGCCATTGAACATGGTGGTCGTTCCGTTGTTGCCGGTGTTGGTGAAAGAACACGTGAAGGTAACGACATGTACCATGAGATGAAAGATTCAGGCGTATTGAAGAATACCGTTCTGACATATGGTCAGATGAATGAATCTCCTGGTGCACGTATGAGAGTTGCTCTGTCAGCTTTGACAATGGCAGAATACTTCCGTGATGAAGAACATCAGGATGTCCTTCTGTTTATTGATAACATCTTCCGTTTCACTCAGGCTGGTTCAGAAGTATCTGCGCTGCTTGGAAGAATGCCATCTGCAGTAGGTTATCAGCCTACTCTGGCAACGGAAATGGGTCAGTTGCAGGAAAGAATCACATCTACAGATGCAGGTTCCATTACATCCGTTCAGTGTGTATATGTACCTGCCGATGACCTGACAGACCCTGCTCCAGCCGCTACATTCTCACATCTGGATGCAAGACTTGTCCTTGACCGTTCTATTGCGGCTCTTGGTATCTATCCGGCAGTTGATCCGCTTGGATCTTCTTCCCGTATGCTTGATCCGCTTGTAGTCGGTGAAGAACATTACCGTGTAGCCCGTGAAGTACAGGAAATCCTGCAGAGATACAGAGAACTTCAGGATATCATTGCGATTCTTGGTATGGATGAACTTGGTGAAGAAGATAAGAAGACGGTTAACCGTGCAAGACGTATCCGTAACTTCCTGTCTCAGCCATTCTCTGTTGCAGAACAGTTTACAGGTATGCCGGGTGTCTATGTTCCAGTCAAGGATACAGTCAGATCTTTCCGTGAAATTCTTGATGGAAAGTATGATGATCTGCCAGAAGCAGCATTCCTTTCTGTCGGCACTATTGAGGATGTCGTCAAGAAGGCGGAGACACTTTAATGAACACGCTTCATGTGAAAATCGCAACACCATTCGGACTGTATAAGGAATTTGATACACCGATCATCAACATCCAGACAGTGGATGGAGACAGAGGTGTACTGGCAAATCACATGCCACTTGTCACAATGCTGAAGATCGGTGTCATGACAAGTGAAGAAAACAATGTCAGAAACACATATGCAGTAGCTGGTGGTCTGTTCTATTTCAGGAATAACGTTGCTGAGATTCTGACGGATGCGATTGAAAACAGAAATGAAATTGATGTGGAACGTGCTGAAAAAGCAAAACAGCGTGCAGAGGGTCATCTGAAATCCAATGATCCGAACATCGATATGAGACGTGCAGAAGTCGCTTTGAAGAAGGCCATGAACCGTATTTCGGTTTCATCCATGAAGTAAAACACAGGAAACAACCGGGATACTGCTCCGGTTGTTTTGTAAAGGATCAATATGGTAAAGAAATTCTATTATGGACTGGTGAGTCTGAAGTATGCCTATGCGATGTTCGGCATACCTCTTGTCATTTTTACAATCGCATTCATCGAGACAAAATCCCATAATCCTGTTTTCAAAATTTTCATGGGTATTTGTGCCGTCATTCTGGCAGTGGTTATGGTATTCTATTACCGGGATAAAGTTAGAATCGGGAAAACAGTCAAAGCCGTGAAGGATGTGAATGCATATCTTTCAGGCGGCATGGTTGATCAGACATATATTCTGGAAGAAAGGATGCTGGCATGTGCAGATCTGAATCTGAAAGAAATGTCTACCACAGGTGTGAAAACACTGGAACTGACGGAAGAAAAACATGGCAAACCATACATGAAGCTGACATATGACAGTGATGTATGTACTGTGACCGCCATTTCCATGGAGGAGGCACAGAGATTTGCTGCGTTTATCCAGAAGAAAAATCCGGATGTTCAGATCAGTGGTATTGAACCGAAGGGAAATGGAACACTGAAGGAATTAGGTGCTTCCAGATAAAAGAAGATTGGGGGTAGCAGTTATGAAACGGACAAAAAAAGAACTGATGGCGATTCTGATCAAACGCTATATTCAGGTAGTATTGAAGGATGGATCCGTTCATAACGGCTATATCGGAAATCCACAGGATTTCAAGGGAGAAGACATGCCGGAAACGATGATCCTGATCAATGGTCTGTTACGTGATGTTGTACATGTTGCGGATGTTGTGGATGTATCCTTTCCAAAGCGTGAAAACACAACGGATATTCCGATTGTGGATACAATCTCCATGTCCAAGTATAAAAAGGACTGAGTGTCCTTTTTTCGTTGTGTGGAACTTGCAGTATAACAGATACATCCAGTGATAGAATAGGACCACATGAAGAAGCGTCGTATGATTGTCAGGAATACGATGAAAGGGCATCTGCGGAAAACATCTTACATTGCCCTGTATTTCTGGATGTGCAGGTACCAGAAGGATATCCTGAAAAATATAAACAGTACGATATGAATGATTTACATTCCGTTTACAGGAGTATATGGAAATGGAGTGTAAGTGTGGTTATGGAAAAGATTTGATTGATGAGTGAAGAGTTGTGATGAAAAGGGGGAAAATGAATGAGTGAAAAATCTATGAGAAAAGATCTGACAGAAGGATCGGTACCAAAGCTGTTACTGACGTTTGCGGCACCTCTGTTTGTGTCCAATGCGTTACAGGCGGTATATAACATCGTTGATATGATCGTTGTCGGTCAGGTCATCGGTGGATCCGGTATGTCAGCAGTCAGTACAGGCGGTAATATCCTGCATCTGCTGACATTTGTCGCAATGGGATTTTCCAGTGCAGGACAGGTGATTATTGCACGTGAAGTGGGAATGAAGAATAACGATGCGGTAAAGAAAACAATCGGTACATTGTTTACTCTGTTATTTGCAATCGCAGTTGTTATTTCCGTTGGCTGTTATATGTTCCGGGATCCTCTGTTACAGGTGGTCAATACACCGGCTGAAGCATATCAGTACACGATGGACTACACAGTCATCTGTATTCTTGGTCTGATCTTTATCTATGGATACAATGTGGTTTCTGCGATCATGCGTGGTATGGGCGATTCCAAACGACCGTTCATGTTTGTAGCGATTGCGGCAATCATCAATATTGTACTGGATATTGTGTTTGTAGCATTTCTGAACATGGAAGTAGCAGGCGCAGCCTGGGCAACCGTCATCGGACAGTCCTTCAGTTTTATCTTTGCGATGGGTTACCTTTACAGACATAAAGAAGGTTTTGATTTTGACTTTGCGCCGAAAAGTTTTATTCCGGATGGAAAGGCAATGGAAAAGATTGTGGCACTGGGAGTTCCGATGGCTTTACAGTCTGCGGCTATCTCCATTTCTCAAACAGTCGTAGCTGCCTGGGTCAACTCCTTCGGTTTAATTGCCAGTGCAATCGCAGGCATTATCGGAAAGCTGAATATGATGATGGGTATTCTCTCAAATTCCATTACAACAGCAGCTGCAAGTATGGTTGGACAGAATCTTGGTGCACGGAAATACGACCGTATTCCAAAGATTCTGGCATGGGGATCCGGAAGTGCTTTGTTCTTGGCAGTGATTGCAGCTGTTATTGTTAAAATGCATCCGGAAACAATCTTTGGACTGTTTACTTCTGATGCGGCAGTTCTGGCGGAGGCTTCCGTGATTATTCTGCCTGTTATACTGAACTTCATTGGTGCAGCAACACGCTGTTTCGCCTTTGGAATCATCAATGGTTCAGGAAATTCAAAACTGAATCTGTGTGTGGCAATACTGGATGGAATGATTGCACGAATTGGTCTGGCATATCTGCTTGGATGGGTATTCGCAATGGGCCCGAAAGGATTCTGGCTGGGAGATGCCCTGGCAGGTTTCATGCCAATGGTAATTGGTGGTACATACTACCTGCTTGGCGGTTGGAGAGAAGCATAAAAACATGATACAGAAAGAAACAGGAAGTCAGTCCCATATGGACAGCTTCCTGCTTTCTGACAATTATTTCAGCTGTGTTATATAACGGATTTCATAAATACCATCCGCATAAGTGATGTCATTGTGTTCAATGCTTTTAAGAGTGATGCTCTGATCTGTGATTGTTTCCGCTTCCGGATAGAAATAAATGGCAATGATTCCTGGTGTAATGGTTATCCCAGTAATCTGGGAAAAGTTCTGATTGATTTCGTACAAAATATTATCCTGATCAATGAATACACGGAAATCAAGATCTGTAAATTCCGGATCTGATACATCCAGTTTAAGATCCGCAGTCATTTTTACAGGATTCAGAAGTAACCGCTGTTGTGTATCAATATCGGTTATCGGTGCGAAATCTGAATCAAAGTAAATACTCTGATCAGAAAGAATCAGATCTTTGTCATAACTGAGTTCAGATGCATCGATGATCCATGTATGATCATCTTTTTCTGATGTTGCGGAAGAAATCGAAGAAGATGATCCGGTTTGACTGGAAGGTGAAGCACATCCAAGTGTAAGACATGACAGTATTGTGATGAAAAGATATCTGTTGTTCATAGCAACTCCTGATAAAGAAATGTTATACACAATAAATTATAAATGAATAATACAAGAAATAAATAAAATGATGAAATTAATATGTGATCAGTTCGAATACTCCATCTGTAAATCCATTTACAGTTTTTGGGAATGTTACATAGACTGATGTACCAACACCATTTTGGTCAACATATGTACATGTACCTGTATACAAACGAGGTGTGAAATATACTGCACCAGTTTTTCCAGATGGAATTTGAAATGAAGTGCCAAAAGAAGTGCCGGTTGATGAAGTTTGAGTATAATCCACTCCAAATTTGAAAGCGAGGGAATTGAAAATTCTGGACTTGATGTCTGCGGAAAAATTGACAGAAATTGTACTTTTGGTTTCCTTACTTGTGATGTAGGAAATAGTTGCTGGACCTTTTACATCAGCAGTCATTTTTGAGGTTGTTCCCATTTGAAGAGAATATGAATTTACAAGTACAGTATCTGTAAATGGATAAACAACTCCATAAGGGACAATTTCTGATTCAATATCAGGATTATACATTTTGTCAACTGATTGAATTGAGAGTGGGTTTCCAAAAGTGTCGAAATATGTATGGATATATCCATTCTCGTCTATATATTCATAAGTTTGAACATTGTTTAGAATGTTTGCAGCGTGTAATGGTAATGTTGTTGAAAAAAACAAAAAGCAGATAACAAAACGTTAATAAAGAATGTCTTCGTTTTCATAAAATCCTCCTGAGAAAACATAAATAATTAATCTGCAGATTCTGATTATATTGTACATACCATATGCGTTATTCTGAGTCACATAAATTGGTTTTGGCGTACCGTTATATGGTAAACAGAATGTTCCTGTGAATGATATAATAAATTAAATGTTCAAACTGGATAATTTAGGAGGCAATGGTGTTATATAATAGAAAAATTCTGACATTTTTAAAATCTGCAGAGTGTGGAAGTATCACAAAGGCAGCGGAACAGCTTCACCTTTCCACCAATGCGGCATGGAAACAGATTTCCAATTTGGAAGAAGAGATGGAAGTCGCTCTGTTCAGAAAAACCACACATGGTGTGATTCTGACAGAAGAAGGAGAATATCTGTATCAACAAGGTCAGAAGATCATAACAATCTGTGATGAGATTATCAGAAATCTGCATAACAAGAAAAAAATCCGGATCATGTCCTATTATCTGGATGGGTCCGGAAGATTGATTCATCTGATTGATCGATATCAGAAAAAGCATATTGACGCAGATATACGTCTTGTTCCTTATTATGATCCAATGGTCAGAGTACCTGATGTAGATACCATCATGCAGGAAACGGATGTTCTAGTGTCGTTGGAACTGAATGATTATGACCATGGCAAGTATGAGTTTATTTCACTTGGATATGTTGGATTTCAGTGTGTTGTACCAAAGGATCATACTTTGAGTATGAAATCTGTGATCAGATTGAATGATTTGAAAAATCAAACCGTTCGCGTTATAGAAGAAGGTATCTGCATAGGTGTAGATAGTCTTGTCCAGGAAATAAAAGATATATGCAACGTGATAAGAGTACCACGTAAAATAACAGATTATTATGAAATACAGGATTGTATTCACATCATTCCTCAAAGAAACGGCGCTGTTTCAGAAACAAATAGGTATATTCCACTTGATACGAATCAGTGTGTGGAAGTGGGTGTCTTTATCCGAAAAAACACTGATCAGATGATTTCTGAATGTGTGGAATATCTTTATAACAATCTGGGTGGATACTGAAACAGGAAGTCAGTCCCATACGGATAGCTTCCTGCTTTTTCCTTTGATTGTGATTCTTTGTGGCAATGTGATATCTCTCTTCAACAGGATGACAGAAGAGAATGTATCCTGTATCTCAAGTGTACCGATATCATTGAAATCCATGATCGTACAAAGTGCACCGATCACATCCCTTGGCCTGATTTTATCCTTTCTGCCAGCATGAATTCTGATTTTCAATGTGTTGTTCTGTATTTCCTGTTTTTTATATGGGATGGAAAGATCACAGACATATGTTTCATCTATGGATAATGGTGTGCATGTATCTGAATATGCGCTGATCTGCTGCTCATCCATTCCCATCAGAATGGTCATACCGGTATCTCCCTGATGAGCACTTCTGCCGCTGCGGTGAATGAATGTCTGTACATCCATCGGCAGATCATAGTGGATAATATGAGAGACATCAGAAATATCCAGACCTCTTGCGGCAGCATCGGTTGCGACCAGTACCCGGATCTTTCCTTCCTTGAACTGTTTCAGGATGGAAAGTCTTTTTTTCTCTTCAAAATAGGAAGAGAAAGCAGAACAGAGAATGTTGTTATTCTGAAGCAGTTCACTGATCTGATTGGCATCCTCTTTGTAGTTGGAAAAAACAATGGCTGTTGTTATTGGAAGATGCTGTAACAGGTGTAACAGTGTTTCCTGTCTGTTTTCTGTGATCACATATCTGACATCAATTCTGTCGTTGACTCTGTTTTCATCGAGAATCAGTTTTTCTGTATTGTCAGGCAGAAACTGCATGACTTCTTCATGTGAAGTTGCAGACAGGGCAACCATCTGAATACCGGATGGAACATTTGTTAACAGTGAAAGTACTTCTTCTTTCTGTCCTGTGGATATGATCTGATCCGCTTCATCCATAATCATCATACGAAGCTGATTCAGTCTGATTCTTTCCTGCTGCAGAAGATCATTGAGTCTGCCTGGTGTACCGATGATGATATGCGGGCGATGACGTAATGCATTGATCTGTCGCTCAATATCAAGACCACCGATACATACCACAGGATGTACATTGAAATGTGGACAGATTCGCTCTGCACTTTCGCCGATCTGTACGGCAAGTTCTCTTGTCGGTGCGATGATCAGTACCTGTGTGTCGTTAGACTGTGGATCAACACAGGCAACAGATGGAATCAGATAGGCGTAGGTTTTACCTGCACCTGTTTTTGCCTGGATGAACAGATTTTTTCCTTCCGCTATGGCAGGGATGGACTGCTTCTGTACTTCACTCATTTCTGTAAATCCGGTTGTTTCAAATATTTTACTGATGTTTTCATTCATGGAAACAGTTTAACATGAAAACGAATGATCGGGACACATGTTAGAATAGAGACAGAACAAAGTTCTGGAGTAGTATATGCATTCTAACGAAAAAATCTATGTAACCGGACATCTGAATCCGGACTCTGATTCGATTGCTTCAGCAATCGGATATGCCTTTTTCAAACGATGTAAGGGAATTCCTGCAGTTGCCTGCAGACTTGGTGCTTTGAATCCTGAAACAAAGTGGCTCCTGGATCGCTTTGGTTTTGATGCACCACTGTTATTGAAAGATGCACGTAAGACATTAAGGGAAATTGATCTGGATGAACCATCCTGTGTGAATGAACATGCAACACTGCATGAAGTTATACAGAAAATGGATCAGGAAAACAGACCTGCTTTTGGTGTGGTGGATGATCATGGAATTCTGAAAGGCATGATTACAAGAAGTGATCTTGCAAGAATCGGACTAGGCGATACAGCATTTGGAATTGAGCTGTTAAAGCATACATCCATAGAGGCAATGGCGAAAACAGTCAGCGGTACGGTTGTATATAATGATGCTGAAACACATATCAACGGTAAGGTTTCCATCATTGCCTTAACAGCAGATCGACTTGAAAATTATGAAATCACCGATCGTATTGTCATCATCGGGGATGACAGTGAAGCTCAGAAACAGCTGATTGAAAAGGGTGCTGGTGCTTTGATCGTCGTATGGGCAAAACAGATCAGAGAAGATGTATTAAGCTGTGCAAGGCTTCATCATTGTCCGATCATTCTGTCCGGGCATGGCTCCATGAATACTTCCCGTTATCTGTATTTCTCTCCACCAGTCAACCTGATCATGACAACAAAGATGATCCGCTTTGAACAGAACGAACTGGCAGAAGATGCCGGAAGAGAGATGCAGAAAACCAGATTCCGGAATTATCCGGTAACAGATGAACAGGGACACCTGATCGGTTATGTATCCCGCTATCACATCATGAATCTGCTCAACCGTAAGATCATTCTTGTGGATCATAATGAATTTTCTCAATCTGTACGTGCAATTGAAAAGGCACAGCTGCTTGAGGTTGTGGATCATCATCGAATCAATGATTTCATGACTCGTCAGCCAGTAGCTTTCAGAAGTGAAATCGTAGGTTCCACTTCAACCATCATTGCTTCCATGTTCCGTGAAAACCAGATTCCGATGCCAGCAAACCTTGCAGGTCTTCTGCTGGGTGCGGTTTTATCGGATACATTGATGCTGATGAGCCCGACCACAACGGATAAGGACATTACGGAAGCTAATATCCTTGCGGCCCTTGCAGATCTGGATATTGATGCATTCGGTAAGGAAATGTTTGAAGTATCCGCACGGCATGGAGATGAACCGTATTCTGCTTTATATGGATCAGATCTGAAATACTTTGAGATCCGTATGAAACGAATCGGTATTACGCAGATCATGGTATCTGATCTGCAGGCAATCCGAAAGGAATCGGAAGAAATTGAAAAAAGTCTGCAGGAATATACCGCAAACAGAGATACGGATCTGTTCCTTTGTGCCTTTACAAGCATTGGTGAAAAGGGATCCGTATTCTATGCCTGTGGTAATCTTGCCGGGCTGATCACAAAACTGTACCCGGATCAGGAAGGAGAAACGCATTCCATCCAGCATGGTATTCTTTCTAGAAAAGCACAGATTCTGCCAGACGTATCCAACCTGATTTCAGAATACTACTAAAGCACATGTTTCCTGTGGTAAACTGTATGACAGGAGTGTGATGAATATGCTGAATGATACGATCTGTGCCATAGCAACGCCTGATGTGATGGGAGCAGTATCTCTGATCCGGATCTCTGGTGATGAGGCAATTGGTATAGCAGAACGGCTGATCGGAAAGGATCTTTCAAAAGTAAAAGGGTATTCCATTGTTTATGGGACAATCAAAGACCATGGGGAACCGGTAGATGATGTACTTGTGTCTGTATTCAGAGCACCGAAATCCTATACAGGAGAAGATGTCATAGAACTTGGCTGCCATGGTGGTGTATATATCACACATCGGATTCTTTCCCTTGTTATGGGGCAGGGAGCCCGTATGGCAAGACGTGGAGAATTCACAGAAAGAGCATATCTGAATGGAAAAATGGATCTGAGCCAGGCGGAAGGAGTCAATGATCTGATCAACGCAAAAGACAGCAATGCCGCAAGAAGTGCAATGCATTCTTTGAAAGGATCTGTATCTGCCATACTGACGCCGCTATTGGAAGATCTGACGCAGATTATTTCCAACATTGAAGTCAACATTGACTATCCGGAATATGATGATGTGCATCAGATGACAGAAGATGAGATCATTCCGATGTGTACAAAGTGGCTGGATGGCATTCATGCGGTCATTGAAAAGGCACAGGCTTCCGCTACGATCAAAGATGGTATTGATACGGTTATTCTGGGAAGACCGAATGTCGGAAAATCATCATTGCTGAATGCACTGCTGGAAGAAGACAAAGCAATTGTCACTGACATTGAAGGTACAACAAGAGATATTGTGGAAGGTACTGTCAGACTGGATGGAATTACACTGAATCTGATCGATACAGCCGGAATTCATCATTCCGATGATGTCATAGAACAAATGGGAATTGACCGTTCCCTCAAAGCACTTGAAAAAGCACAGCTTGTGATTCTTGTACTGGATGCAACAAGAGAAATGAATGAAGAAGACCAGAAACTTCTGGAAATGACAGAAGGAAGGACTCGCCTTGTTGTTTACAACAAAAACGACCAGAAGCAGGTTGAGGGAGCTCTTTCCATCAGTGCTTTGAATGGAGATATTTCTCCATTAATAGATGCCATTAAGACAATGTATGAAAAGGAACTGATTGCTTCCGGTATGGATACCCTCAACAATGAAAGACAGATCGGGCTGGCAATGCAGGCGGAAGCGTCCATGAAGGATGCACTAGCATCACTGCAGGCAGGTATGGAACTGGATCTTGTTACGATTGATCTTGAAAAAAGCTGGAGAGCATTAAAGGAAATTACAGGAGAGGTTGGCAGAGAAGATCTGCTGGATGAAATATTCAGCCGTTTCTGTCTTGGTAAATAGGGATGATAACGTATATTGATACACATGCCCATATCATGGGTGAAGAATATAATGGTGATTTTGAATCCATGTTACAAAGATGCAAAGATGCACGTATCGATGAGATCATGATCATTACGCTGAAACTGGAAGAAACAAGACGGGCGCTTGCATTTGCAAAAACGGATCCGAACCGGTTTAAAGTGGCTATGGGGATCTTTCCGGAAGATGTATGTGATATCACAGAAGAGTACTGGCAGAAGTTTCAGAAGCTGGCAGAAGATCCGGGAATCAGTGTGATCGGTGAAATCGGATTGGATTATTACTGGGTCAAGGATGAGGAAAAACGCGCTTTACAAAGAGAATGGTTCATCCGACAGATTGAACTTGCGAAAAGATTCAATAAACCGATTGCAGTTCACAGCAGAGATGCCATTCAGGATACCTTTGATATCATGAAAGAACATCGGTGTACCGGTTTACTGCACTGTTTTTCTGGCACAAAGGAAATGGCCAGGGAATTTACGAAGCTTGGTTATTACATCGCCTTAGGTGGTGCACTGACATTTAAAAATGCAAGGCATTCTGTTGAGGTAGCGGAAAGCGTTGATGAAAAGTATCTGTTAACAGAAACGGATTGCCCATATATGACACCTGTACCATTTCGTGGAAAACGGAATGAACCATGCTTCATACCATATATTTTGAAAAAAATGGCAGATGTCAGAGGTGTCAGTGAAGAACATATGGCACAGACAGTGATTGATAACTTCCACAGATATCTTGGTAACAGGTAGATGGAAAAAAGAAGAATACGCGAAGTGATCGTGGTAGAAGGTAAGCACGACACAGAAAAACTGAAAAAGTATTTTGACTGCGATACCATTGAAACAAACGGGACACATCTGGGTAAGGCAGTCATCGAGCAGATCGCAGCAGCACAGAAAAGCCGTGGTGTTATTATTCTGACGGACCCGGACTCACCAGGTAACAGAATCAGATGTGCAGTCAATCAGGCTGTACCAGGATGCAAAAACGCTTTTGTGCAGAAAAAAGATGCTCATACGACAAAAAAAGTCGGTGTGGAGCATGCAGCAAGGAATATTCTGGTTGAAGCAATGGAAAACTGTGCATGTTTTATGGAAATACAACAGGAAACCATTACCGCTTCTGATATGCACGAACTTGGTTTATCAGGTGACCACAGCCAGAAGGCAAGAGAATATATCGGTGAATATTTCCATCTTGGTATGGGAAATGCGAAAACAATGCGCAGAAGACTGAACGGGATGGGACTCACGGTTGAAAGTGTCAGGGAGGCACTGAATAAATGGAAACAAGAATGATTGCGGTGCCATCAAGGACAAAAGAAATACTGGACCGCTATGGATTACGGGCGAAGAAGGGATTCGGACAGAACTTTCTTGTTGACCCTGTCATCGTATCAAGATGCGCAGAAATGTCTCATCCAGAAGGTGCTGTAATTGAGATCGGACCTGGTATCGGCTCTTTGACAGAAGCACTGGCAAAAAATGCAAAGCATGTCACATCCTATGAGATTGATGCAGGCCTGATTCCTGTATTACAGGACACATTAGCTCCATATGAGAATGTGGAGATCATCCTGCAGGATTTTCTGGAATGCGATGTGGCGGAAAAAGTCAGACAGTTAAAGGAAGAATATGGTCAGGTAACGGTATGTGCCAATCTGCCATATTACATTACAACACCTGTTCTGTTTAAGATCTTCTCTTTGGGAAATGATATTCCATATATCACTGTCATGGTACAGAAGGAAGTGGGGGACCGTTTCGCGGCAAAACCGAATGATCCGGAGTATGGAGCCTTATCTGTACAGGGGCAGTATCTGTACAACATCAAAAAACTGTTCACCGTTCCAGGAAGAAGTTTTAACCCATCTCCAAAGGTGGATTCGGTCATCATTCAGTTTGAAAGAAGGCAGGATGCCGATCTTTCCATAGATCTCGATGATTTCTTTGAACTGATCCATGCATTATTCAAACAGAGAAGAAAGACAGTTTACAATAACCTGAGAGAATATCTGAAAGATGCAGACAAAGCAAAACAGGTACTGGCGCAGGCTGGTATTGCGGAAGGATGCCGGGCACAACAGCTCGATGTAAAGCAGATCACAGATCTGTATGGGGTACTGAAATGAAAGACAGAGCATTTGCGAAAATCAATCTTTGCCTGGATGTTGCCGGAGCAAGAGACGACGGATATCATGAACTGAAAATGATCATGGTTCCGATCACATTCTATGACGTGCTGGAACTGCAGCCATCCAGGGAAATGGAAATGATCATGGATAAAGCATATCTGCCTGCAGATGACCGCAATACGATCATCAAGGCAATTCACGTCATGCAAAGAAGATATGGCTTTGATCTGAACTTCAGATGTACATTGCAGAAACATATTCCAACAAGGGCGGGACTGGCTGGCGGCAGTGCAGATGCAGCTGCAGCAATCCGTATGATCAACCGACTGATGCGTCTTAACATGAGCAGAGAGGAAATGATTGAGGTTGGAAGAGAGGTTGGTTCAGATGTTCCATTCTGCCTAATCAACAAACCAGCACTTGTGGAAGGAACAGGAGAAAAAATACAGGAATTTGAATGCCATCCTGATTTTGAGCTTCTGCTTGTCAAACCAAGAAAAGGCGTATCTACCAAAGAATGTTTCCGGCTTGTGGATTCCATGGAAACAGACCATCCGGACTGTCTGAAAATGAGAGAAGCTCTGATTTGTAATGATTATCAGGGAGTGATAGATTCTTTAGGCAACAGTCTGGAAGCACCGGCTGTACAGCTTGTTTCACAGATCAAAGATGCCAAGCAGGCACTTCTGGATGCAGGATTTGATGGTGTTCTGATGTCGGGTTCCGGCTCAACTGTGTTTGGAATCACAAAAGACAAGGAACTTGTTGAAAAAACGATGGAACAGTTAAAAGGACAGAAATATTTTGTCAGACATACAAACATACTGGTATAGGAAGAAGGATAGAAAATGAACAGAAATGCGATTGTCATGGGTGGCGGAAAAGGAACAAGAATGAAGTCAGATCTGCCGAAGGTACTGCATGAACTTCTGGGAGAACCATTACTGGCACACTCCATTGCCACATTAAAGAAGGCAGGGGCGGAAAGAATTGTTACGATTACAGGCTATCGTTACGACCTTGTTCAGGAAGTAATGGCAGGTCAGTGTGAGTTTGCTGTACAGGAGCCACAGCTTGGTACAGGTCATGCAGTCATGCAGGCACATCAGCTGGAAAACGAAGAAGGAATTACAGTTGTCGCCAATGGTGACTGTCCAACCGTTACAGTAGAAACATATAAGGCTCTTTATGAACAACTGGAAAAGGAAAATGCGCAGATGGCAGTACTGACGGCTGTACCTGCGGATAATGGTGCTTATGGCAGAGTCATCCGCAGAGAAGATGGTACAGTCGAAAAGATCGTGGAATTCAAGGATGCCAATGAGCAGGAAAGACAGGTAAAAGAAGTCAATGCAGGTATCTATGCTTTTGATAATCAGACATTGTTTGCCGGTCTGAAACTGCTGAAGAACGATAATGCCAACCATGAGTACTACATTACCGATCTTGTTGAAATCATTCAGAACATGGGAAAGAAGGTCATTGCAGTAACATGTGATGACTGGCAGGAAGCTGCAGGCATGAATGACTGCGTAGAACAGTCCATCTCAGAAAGATATCTGTCTGATCGGATCAACCATCACTGGATGACGGAAGGTGTTACAATTCATGATCCGAAAAATACATGGATTGGTCCGTTCGTCACTTTCGGTCATGATGTTGTGATCTATCCGGGTGCACATATCTTTGGTCACAGTCAGATCGGTAATCATGTAACACTGCTTCCTGGCTTCTATGGCAGAGATGTGACAATCGAGGACAACACAACAGTTGCTCCATATACTGTTATGGAATAATGACAGACGTCCGGAAAGGAAATGCCACAGAGTGCATGAATATGCGATCTGTGGCTTTTTATATGTCTTTACGCCTGATGTTGGTTTTCATTTGTTTTTCATCATATTATCGGTTGACTATCGCAAAGGTGTGATGGAGAATGAAGGTGTAAGAACCGGAGGAGTATCTATGGGTAACGATCCTTTGGCAGTTCTTGGACTTTTTTCTTCTTTTCATTTGACTGATCCGGATGAGCCGGAGCAGGAAGAAATCCTTGACTTTGCCCTGAATGATGATGAAATACCTGAAGAAAACAACGAGCGCGGATAGAAGACGGAATACGTTTTTCTGTACTCATTTCGTGAAAACACCTGGTCTCGATTCGCCAGGATTTTTGTGTTTCTTAACAAATCTTCAATAAAGGTTTGAAATTCTTTATTTATGCGGTAAACTATACGTGCAATGTTGAAAACATGCGGTAAAACCGACATGAAAGGAAAGA
>CAMCSA010000038.1 GCA_945877405.1 uncultured Erysipelotrichaceae bacterium
ATTAGCTATACAATTTGTTACTATTTGATTACTTTATTTTGTGACAGTTCCTTAGTAAACGGAAAGAAGGTGTTGTATATGGAAGAACATAACAAAGACATCGAAGTATCAAAAACAGATGAGGAAATAAAGGAAACAGAAAAGGCAGAAGCTGAGGAACCGAAGGTTGATGAAAAACCTGTCAATGAGCAGTCACAGGAAAACCCAGAAAAAGAACCTGAAAAGGAAACTGTTCAAAAAGAAGAACCTGAAAAGCAAACTGTACAAAAAGAAGAGGAACCACAGCCGGAAGTAAAGACACAGGCAAAGAAAAGTCAGAAAAAATGTCCTGCATGGCTGAAGACAACCGGAAAGGTCATTGGTGTCATGGCACTTGTTGGTTGTGCATCCTTTGGTGGGACATATGCTGCAATCACAGTTCTGGAAGAAAGAATGAGCGGTTTTCTCAATGATCAACTCAATGATTTCTATGATGACTTTGATGATGGTTTTGATTACAGCTTTGGCAATGGTGGTAACAGTGGCGGAGGTATCTTTGGAGATGGAGGAAGTTCCTCGTCCAAAAAGACAAATGACAATTCTGCTGGACTTGGTGTATATATCTACAACGATTCTGATGTTGCACAGATTGCAGCCTTTACAGATGATTCTCTGGCGGATGATGCCGGGTTACAGGTCGGTGATATCATCATTTCCATCGATGGAGAAGATACAGATGACTATGATGAAGTTGTAGAAAAGCTGAAAGACCATCAACCAGGAGATACGGTACGTGTCGGGTATGAAAGAAATGGCGTGAAGGGTGAAGTAAAAGTGGAACTGATTGACCGCACTTCTTCCTCTTCAGATTTCCCATCCGGTAACGGTAATCGTTACATGCAGTAATTGTGAGAAAATGCACTGAAACAAGTGCATTTTTTTCAGATGGTGTTATACTTTTGAATGTCATAATTGACGGAGGGAAAACATGAAAGAATATACACCGATTAAAGAGGGCAAGGTCAGAGAAATCTATGATGCAGGTGATGCACTGATCATGGTTGCAACTGACCGCATTTCTGCCTTTGATGTCATCTTGAAAAACAAGGTCACATCCAAGGGAGCAGTTCTGACACAGATGTCTGATTTCTGGTTTGATCTGACAAAGGATATTATTTCAAATCATAAGATTTCGACAGATGTGAATGATATGCCTGAATTCTTCCGTAATGAAGAATTTGCCGGACGTTCCATGTTATGCAGAAAACTGCAGATGCTTCCGATAGAGTGTATCGTTCGTGGTTATATTACAGGCAGTGGCTGGGCAAGCTATCAGAAGGATGGCACAGTATGCGGCATCAGACTGCCAGAAGGATTAAAGGAATGCGATCAGCTTCCTGAACCGATCTACACACCTAGTACAAAGGCTGAAATCGGTGATCATGATGAAAACATTTCCTTTGAACAGTCCATTACAGTTCTGGAAAAGCAGTTCCCAGGACACGGCGAAGAATACGCAACAAAGATCAAGGATGCAACGATTGCTCTGTACAGAAAGTGTGCGGATTATGCACGCAGCAGAGGTATCATCATTGCGGATACAAAGTTCGAATTTGGTCTGAATGAAAAGGGTGAAGTTGTTCTTGGGGATGAAATGCTGACACCGGATTCTTCCAGATTCTGGCCGGTGGAAGGCTATGAACCAGGTCATTCTCAGCCATCTTTTGACAAGCAGTTTGTACGTGACTGGCTCAAGGCTAATCCGGACAGCGATTACTGCCTGCCACAGGAAGTCATTGATAAGACAATTGCCAAGTACAAGGAAGCTTATACTTTACTGACCGGTAAAGAAATCGATGCCTGAGTACTTTCCATAAAGGAAAAAGCAAAGCAAAGACGATAACAGAAATGGTGTGTGAACGCGCAGGTTATCGTCTTTTTGTATGGTCTGTCCTTAGACTATATGGATTGTCTGAAAGAAATGAAACATATTGAGTACAGGGCTGTGGAAGATGGAAAGCATGTCTTTATGGATCATGAGATTGTATCTGCCTGCCACAAGAGGGGTGCAGCTGTTCCGTTTACCATTACTGCAGAAGATGAGGGTGGAAATGTTCTGGTGGCAGAAGAATTTATCTTTGATGCAGATCAGGAGAAGTTGTATCTGAGAATAACTTCAGATGGCAGTGTTATTCTGGATGAATGATATGTGTTCATCTGATTTGCTTAATTTCAGGATTGGGCTAGAATGGAACACAGAGAATGGAGAAAAGAAATGAAAGCAATCTGTAAAAATCAGCTGTGTGAAATCCGCGATGCATACGAAGCGGATCGTACACAGCGAATTGTCAGAAATGCTCTGACAAAAAATGATGTAAGCACAGTTTCACGTGTATTTGAGGCAGAAGCTGCCAATCCGAACATTTTCAGCATTAATCTGAAAACAATGAGTGCCACAAACCAGATGGCATCTGGCAGATGCTGGCTGTTTTCCACATTGAACGTACTGCGTGAAACCGTAGCGAAAAAATGCAACATGGAAGAATTTGAACTGTCACAGAATTATCTGGCGTTCTACGATAAATTGGAAAAGGCAAACTGGTTTATGGAATGCACATTACAGGAAATAGATAACCCGCTTGACAGTGAAAACATGCGTTTTCTGATGGCAAACCCGGTAGGGGATGGTGGCCAGTGGAACATGGTACAGTCATTAATCAAAAAGTATGGCGTTGTTCCAAAGACAGCGATGCCTGAAACATATCAATCTTCCCATACAAGAAACATGAATGGAATTCTGAATAAGCGTCTGCGCAGATTTGTTGTGGATTCCCGCAAGGCACATCAGGAAGGAAAAGATGTTGAAGATATCAGGCAGCAGGCACTCAAAGAAATCTATGGATTCCTTGCATCCTGTTTTGGACTTCCACCGAAGAAATTCACATTCCAGTATGTGGATAAAGATGGCAATGCACATGCCCATTACAATCTGACACCACAGCAGTTCTATGATGAATTTGTCGGCATTGATATGGATTCTTTGATCAACTGCATCAATGGTCCGACACAGGATAAGCCATATTACAGAAACTTCACAGTCAGATATCTTGGTAATGTTGTGGGTGGAAATCCGATTTCTCTTCTGAATATTCCGATGGATGAAATGAAGCAGGCGATCATTGAACAGCTCAAGGATGGAGATCCTGTGTGGTTTGGTTGTGACTGTGGTAAGGATGGCGATCGTGAAAGCGGCTTATGGGATGATAACCAGTTTGACTATGAAGGAACTTTCGGTCTTTCTCTTTCCATGAATAAGGCAGAAATGCTGGATTATGGCCAGTCTGCAATGAATCATGCCATGGTGATTACAGGTGTGAATCTGGATGAAAACGGCAGACCGGACAGATGGAAGATTGAAAACTCCTGGGGTGACAAGGCTGCCAACAAGGGGTACTTCGTCGCTTCTGACAGCTGGTTTGATCAGTATGTCTATGTTGCGGCAATCAACCGTAAGTATCTGAGTGAAGAAGCATTATCTGGATTTGATAAGGAAACAATTGAACTTCAGCCATGGGATCCGTTTGGAACGCTTGCTGAGTAAATGTGGTCTGCCATTTTATGGCAGGCCATTTTTGTTGGAAAAATGGTTGATTCCATGAAACAATGCTGCATAGTTTTGATATAATGTTTTTTAGTAAATGGAGATTGTAAATGAAAGCTGGAATCATTTCCCTTGGATGTGCAAAGAATCTGGTCGATACGGAAAACATGCTCGGCCTTTTGAAATATGCTGGTATTGAAATCACAACGGACCGCAGACAGGCGGATGTGATCATTGTCAATACATGCGGATTCATCGAATCTGCAAAGTCGGAAGCCATTGAAACCATTCTGGATGTGGCCGATCTGAAAGAAGGTAATCTGAAAAAGCTGATTGTGACAGGATGTCTGGCACAGCGCTATAAACCGCAGCTGATGGAAGAGATGCCGGAAGTTGACTGTTTTATCGCAATTGAGGAATACCGGCAGCTTGGCACTATTCTATCTGAACAGCTTGGCGTAAAGATTCCAAATGATTATGGGCTTGTACCGCGTGTTCTTTCTGGCAAGCCATGGATGGCATATCTTGCGATCAGTGATGGATGCCTGAACCGTTGTGCCTTCTGTGCAATTCCTCTGATCCGTGGCAACCTGAAGTCACGTGATATGGAAGAAGTGATCCAGGAAGCAAAGCGTCTTGTGGCAAATGGCGTAAAGGAAATTACCCTGGTGGCACAGGACTGCACACGCTACATGTTTGATGTGGATCATCGCTCTCACTTATCTGAACTGTTGAAGAAACTGGATGAAATCGAAGGGCTGCACTGGATCCGTATTCTGTATATGTATCCGGACGAAATGGAAGATGGATTGATTGAAACAATCGCATCCTGTAAGCACGTGCTTCCATACTTTGATATTCCAACCCAGCATGGCAGCAATACTGTTTTGAAAAGGATGCGCCGCAGAACGACAAGAGAAGAGATTCTTGGAAGAGTCGAAAAGATCCGCAGTGTTCTTCCTCAGGCAGTCTTACGTACAACACTGATTACCGGTTTCCCTGGTGAAACACTGCATGAACATGAAGAAACGGTATCTCTTGTTAAAGCAATCCGCTGGAATCATCTTGGTGCATTTACATATTCCCGTGAAGAAGGTACAGCAGCCTATGATATGGATGATAACGTCCCACAGGAAGAAAAAGAAAGAAGAAGAGAAGAAATCATGGCAATTCAGGATGAAATTGCTCAGGATATTCTAAAACAGCAGATTGGAGAAGAGTGTGAAGTGATCGTTGAAAGAACAGATCCTTTAACACAGATGTATGTTGGCAGAACATGGATGCAGGCACCGGATAATGTAGATGGTGTCATCCGCTTTCATCCAAAAAAAGAGCACACAGCAGGCGAATTCGTAACTGTACGTGTGACGAAGATTTCCGGACAGAACCTCATTGGTGAGGAGTTATAGGAGGATTTTTATACATGAAATGTTACATCGGTATTGACCTTGGTGGTACAAACGTACGTGTTGCCAAGGTCACACAGGACGGCGAAGTCCTGGCACAGGTCAAAGGCCCTTCTTATGGTACAGAAGGTCCTGCAAAAGTCATGGCTAACATCAAGGAACTTGTTCATCAGATTCCAGACTGGCAGGAAGCAAGCGGAATCGGCGTCGGTGTTCCAGGCCCGGTAGAAGCAAAGTCCGGCACAATGGCACTTTCTACAAACCTGACGGGGTTTGCCGGTTATCCGGTTGCTCAGGAATTATCTGAAGAATTCGGCATGCCTGCCTATCTTGACAATGATGCCAATGTTGCTGGTCTTGCAGAAGCACTGGTTGGTGCAGGTAAGGGTCTGAATACTGTATTCTATGTCACAATTTCCACTGGTATTGGTGGTGTCCTTGTTGTGAATGGTAAAACCGTTTCTGGTATGCATGGTTTTGGCGGCGAAGTTGCCAATATCATCATTGACCGCAACCGTGACCGGATCAACAACCTCAATATCGGTGCGATTGAAAATGAAGCAAGTGGTACAGCCATTACCCGTAAAGGAAGAGATGCCTTTGGTCAGGATGCCATTCAGCATGCAGGTCAGGTATTTGAACTGGCTGAAAAAGGTGATGAAAAGGCTAAGGAAATCGTTGCAACAATGGAAGATGATCTGGGCAGATTCTTCTCCATTATCTCCTGCGTATGTGATCCGGAAATGTTCATCATCGGTGGTGGTATGACAAAGAGTGCAGACAAGTTCCTGCCAGGAGTGATTGAAGCATTCAAGAAGTATTCCCACACTGCTGTTCATGATACACCATTTGTCATCGCTGGCCTTGAAGAACCTGGTGTTGTCGGTGCAGCAATGGTACCATTATCTCACGAAGCCTGATCGTACAGACTGTCATGCCATGGCATGCCGGTCTTTTTCTTTTTGGTCATATGGTGTTTGTGTGATATGATGTTGCGGGTGATTTCATGTATCATATATCGGATCTGAAAAAGTATGCAAGATGTCCAAGAGCCTGGAAACTGGATCAAATTGGGGTGAAACGTCCGTTTCAGCCCTTTGTGAGACTAGATGAAAGGATTACGGATCTTGCAATGGAAAAACTGCATGTAACTGATGCGTTCATCGGTGAAAGGGGAGATGTCCCTGAAAAAGCGATGGAAGCACTTTTATCATGCAACTGGCTTGTCAAAGCCAGATTTGAATATCATGATCTGAGAATCAAAGTACCGTTTCTGCATCGGAATGAAGATGGATGGGAGCTGTATTTTCTGTTTACAGGTATCTATCCTCATCCGGATGATACGATGTTTTACTGTGCCAATCTTTGGGTGCTTGAACATCTCGGACTGAAAATCAGCCAGATCCGTATTGTGCATCTGGACGCAGGTTATGTGCGGGGAAAGACACTGGATGTTGAAAAACTGTTTGTCATATCGGATTCCTTTTATAACGGCAACAACAATCCTTCCGTCAGGATTGAACCGCATCTTAGAAAACATATGAAGGATTTTGATGTGCTGATGGATCAGATGAACAGTCTTGGGGAAACGATACCTGAACCTGTCCGCTCTTCGATCTGCACTGGAAGAATCCGCTGTTCTCATTTTGAGGAATGCTTCGGCTGGCAGAAGATGGAACCGGATAATTCCATTACCCATCTGTTTTCATCGCAATACAGATATGCGATGGCAGAAGAGGGAATTGATACACTGGCAAAGGCAGACCTTGAAAGAATAGAAGGGAGCAGAATGCAGTATGCTCAGATCCAGGCAGATCGAAACGGTGGACTGTTTGTGGATCGATCGGCACTTGGAACATGGCTTTCAGGGATCCACTATCCGATTTCCTTTCTTGATTTTGAGTGGGAAAGGTTTGCTGTACCACCCTATGAAGGGATGAAGCCATATGATGTTCTGCCGTTTGAATATGCACTGTATATTCTGCATGAAGATGGAACGATGGAACATAAGGTATATCTGAATGTTCACGATGATCGAAGAAACATGGCAGAAAACCTTGTAAAGGATATTCCGGAAACCGGTTCGGTTGTCGCATATAACGCAACAGGAGCAGAATCGGTAAGAATCCGTGAATTTGCATCACTGTATCCGGATCTGTCCGAAAAACTGAATGCGATCAATGCGCGGATGGAAGATATGCAGATTCCGTTTATTACAGGTGCGGTCTATGATATTCGCATGAGAGGACAGTGGTCACTCAAGATCATCATGTCCATGATGAATGATGCTTCCTATCAGGATCTGGATATCAATCAGGGCATGGAAGCAGTCTATCAATGGCGGCATCTGGATTACGATGATGATACACCAGAAGAAAAAAAAGAAAAAATCGTAGAAGATCTGAAAAAATACTGTGGCATGGATGCCTATGCAATGACAGTCGTCTATCGATGGCTTGTGAAGATCTGCAAAAAGCCGGAATGACGTTTCCGGTTTTTTGTATGAATTTACTGTGAATGTTATTCCTATTTTGAAGTGTGAAGTTTATAATAAAAGTAACATAAAGATAAGAGCTCAAATCAGAATGTCATCAACGGAAAAGGATTCGCTGTGCAGTGCACAGTACCTTTTCCTGATCGTAATCTTACATGAAACTGGAGGTAAAATTATGCGGTTTGAAATTGTAGGAAAGAATGTAACAGTTACCCAGGCAATGCGCGAACAGATCGAAAAGAAGCTTTCTGCACTGGAAAAGTATCTTCTGATTGATCCAAACACAATGGTACGTGTTGTCGCAAGAGTGTATCCGAACTCTCAGAAGGTTGAAATTACAGTTCCGACAAAAGTAGGTATCCTCCGTACGGAAGTTGTTAACGACGACTTCTATGCGGCAGTGGATCTGGCAATCGACAAGCTGGAAGACCAGATCAGAAGACAGAAGACAAGACTCTCCAGACGTCACAGAGAGCACCTGGCTGATGCATTCATTCAGGCTGATATTGAAGAAGCAAAGGAACAGGATATTCCTGTCCGTACAAAGTCCGTAACAGCAGATGAAATGGCATTGGATGAAGCAATCATGCAGATGGAACTGTCCGGTCACAGCTTCTACATCTACAAGGATGAAGATTCCGGAAAGATCGCTGTCGTATATGGCAGACATTCAGGCGGATATGGTCTGATTGAAGTAGACGAATAACTGCATGCATAAGAGAATTCCTATATTTGGGATTCTCTTTTTTGTTGACAGACAGCAGTTTCAGTCAAATAATATAATTAGAATAATTCTAAGGGATTAGAAGAGCAAAGCATGACATGCTTTCATTGATCCTTTCGGATCAGCAATCACAAAGAAAGAAGAAGGAAAAAGCTATGAATCATTTATCATTAGAAATTCGTGTTCCGATTGAATCCGATAATCCGTCGATCGTTCGAGATGAGGAAAAATGTATTCGCTGCGGTATGTGCAAGGATGTATGTACGAAAGCAATCGGTGTCCATGGTACTTACACATTGAAAGATACAGGCGGAAAAGCTGTTTGTATCCATTGTGGACAATGTGCGAATGTATGTCCAGTTGATTCCATTACGGAAAGAAGAGAGTACGATCGAGTACAGGCTGCTGTAGATGATCCTGAAAAGATTGTCATTGTCACAACTTCTCCATCTGTCCGTGTATCTTTAGGAGAGGCCTTCGGGATGAAGCCTGGTTCCTTTGTGGAAGGAAAGATGGTTGCCTTATTGCGCTCTCTTGGCGTGGATCGGGTACTGGATACGAACTTTGCTGCAGATCTTACGATCGTGGAAGAGGCAAGTGAACTGATTGAAAGGATAACATCTGGCAATGGTGTATTCCCACAGTTTACAAGCTGCTGTCCTGCATGGGTCAGATATGTGGAAATGTACGAACCGGATCTGATTCCAAATCTTTCTACCGCAAAAAGCCCGATTGGTATGCAGGGACCAACAATCAAGACATATTATGCAAAGAAAATGGGTATTGATCCGAAAAAGATTGTCAATGTGGCTCTGACACCTTGCACTGCCAAGAAAGCGGAAATTCAACGAGAAGAGATGAATGCAGCAGGCAGAAAACTGGGAGATGAGACAATGCGTGACATGGATTTTGTCATTACAACCCGAGAGCTTGCTTTATGGGCAAAGGAAAAAGGAATTGATTTCAATGCTCTTGAGGAAAGTCCATATGACAGCTATATGTCTGAAGCATCTGGTGCCGGTGTGATCTTCGGTAATACAGGTGGCGTCATGGAAGCTGCTGTGCGTACTGCCTATGAATTCATTACAAAAACGGAAGCACCGGAAGCACTGTTCCATCTTGAGCCGGTACGTGGTTATGATGGCATCCGTGATGCAAGCCTGCAGGTTGGCGATCTGAATGTAAAGGTCGCTGTTGTCTATGGCACAGCCAACGCAAAGAAACTGATCGAAAAAATCAGAAAGGGAGAATGTGACTATCACTTTGTAGAAGTCATGACCTGTCCTGGTGGATGTATTGGCGGCGGAGGGCAGATCAAGGATCTGTCAAAAGATCAGGATGAAGTCAGAAAAGAAAGAATTTCAGGACTGTATGCAAAAGATGAAGCTATGACTCTTCGTAAATCACATGAAAATCCATCGATTCTGAAGATTTATGAAGAATACTATGATCATCCGCTAAGTCCTCTTGCAGAAGAAATGCTTCATACAGCTTACATAGACCGTTCTGATATTTTCCATTGTAAAAACAAGGCGACTGTGACAAACAGGTACGCAGGTACAAAGACGGAAAAAAACCTGGAAGCAGCATTTGCTGGTGAATCTCAGGCAAGAAACAAGTACACATACTTTGCATCCAAGGCTAAAAAGGAAGGTTACGAACAGATTTCCGCATTATTCCTGAAGACAGCTGATAATGAAAAGGAACATGCAAAGATGTGGTTCAAGGAACTGAATGGTATCGGTAATACACCGGAAAACCTGTTACATGCAGCAGAAGGTGAAAACTATGAATGGACAGATATGTATGATGGTTTCGCCAAGACAGCTGATGAAGAAGGATTCCATGAACTGGCTGAAAAGTTCCGCGCAGTAGCAGCAATTGAAAAGCACCATGAAGAAAGATACCGTGCACTTCTTAAGAATGTAGAAGCACAGGAAGTCTTCAGCAAGAGTGAAGTCAAGGTATGGGAATGCCGTAACTGCGGACATATCGTCGTTGGTACAGCAGCTCCGCAAGTATGCCCAGTATGTGATCATCCACAGGCTTACTTTGAAGTACATGGTGATTGCGAATAAACATCAAAAAACATCGAGTGATCGATGTTTTTTGATGCTGTGATGAATCACAGAATGGAGATGATCATGATAGTCAGATTGACAAGAGCAAATCCGAGCATACCTGGAATAAAACTGCCGGTCTGGTTATAGAAGTAGGAAAGAAGGATCATCAGAATGACATTGTAAAGAAGTGTTGTCATCAGCGTGAACGGATTGAGAGATGGGATGAACAGTATGGTCATACCCGCTCCTGCAAGCAGTCCTGTCAGAAGGATGATCTGAAGTTCGTTACGGTTGATGATCATATGATCCGTTGCACATTTGACAGCGATGGAAACGGTTGTTGCCTCCATGAAACTGTATGCGATCATCATACCGGCTCTGGCATATCCATAGGATTGCAACGTTTCTCCAGATGGAATGACAACACGGCAGTGCAGTTTTTCCAAAGCAAAGATCGTCCAGATCAGAATCAGCACATAGGCTACTGCGGTATACAAAGTCGTATCATCCAGGTTGTATTTTGCCCGGTTATAATGGATCCCAAACAGATTCCAGTCATAGAAGATCAGAATGGAACCGATGATATTAAAGGATGTCATCAGTGAAATGTCATACTGCATGACAAACACATTCAGGATACGTGCACAGACAGGAATCAGTGCAAACAGGATTACAGATCGGATAACCCTTTTCAGGGATAATGTGGAACTGACTTTTGGCATGAACCTATTGTACATGAAAAAGCAATTTTTTCCCATTGTGAAAACTTGAAATTATACGATGAATTATACATCCTGGCAATCAGAAACTGCAGAATTACACGAATACGGAAATCTTGAAAATAAACATTGCCAAGATGACAATCATGACACAAGATATTACCATGAATCGCGATTTCATGATTTTTTCACACAACACAAATTGAAAGGGGAAAAGCCTATGGCTTATACAAACAGGCAGTTAAGAAATATTGCCAATGTGATCTGTGAACATTACCGGCTTTGTCGCAGAAAGATGGAATCATTGGAGAAACAGAATGCGGTTGCATTGAATATGGATGATTACAGAGATGCATTAAACTACGTAACAACAATAGATCGCACATTACAGGACTGCAGTAACGATACAAGACTGATCATTACACAGGGTTTTTTGAATAATGGGGATCCTGGATGGTATGACAGCTATTATTCCAGAAATACATATTACAGATTACGGAAAAAAGCTGTTTCTGAATTTCTCAATGGTTTACGCGTATAGGTGTTTCAGTTTTGCAAACGCTTCACAACTGCATTGTAAATCGGATTTAATAATGTTAAAATTTCAGCATAAGTAATCGATAAAAAGCCGAATCATTTCGGTCATTTCGAGACAAAAGCATGTAGGAGGATATTACAAAAATGCTGAAAGGTATTGCTGCTTCACAAGGAATTGCAATCGCAAAAGTCTACAAGCTGGTTT
This sequence comes from uncultured Erysipelotrichaceae bacterium, assembly GCA_945877405.1. GTDB lineage: Bacteria > Bacillota_I > Bacilli_A > Erysipelotrichales > Erysipelotrichaceae > Bulleidia. The sequence continues at coordinate 11,729 of CAMCSA010000038.1, forward strand.
CCCCGACTCTAGACATTCAGAAGAAGGATGCTGTAGCTGAGGAAGAACTCGCCAAGCTCGATGCTGCCTTCAAGAAGACTGTTTCCGACATCGAAAAGATCAAGGAAGTCGCTTCTAAGAGTCTGAAGGAAGAAGAACTCGCTATTTTCGATGCTCATCTGATGATGGCTAACGACCCTGAATTCAGAGGTATGATCGAAGCTGAAATCACAAACAACAATGTTAATGCAGAATATGCTGCTGACTCTGTATCCACAATGATGGTTTCCATGTTCGAATCCATGGATGATGAATACATGAGAGGAAGAGCTGCAGATATCCGTGACGTTACATTCCGTCTGGAATGCAATCTGACAGGTAAGGTTATTCCTAACCTGGCTACACTGGATGAACCAGTTGTCATTGTTGCCAAGGATCTGACACCATCTGACACAGGTTCTTTGAACAAGGAATTCGCAAAGGGCTTTGCTACTGAACTGGGTGGACGTACATCCCACAGTGCAATCATGGCAAGATCTCTGGAAATTCCTGCTGTTGTCGGTTGCAAGGGTGTACTGGATGAGCTGAACAATGGCGATACAGTTGTTCTGGATGCAATCAACGGTGAAGTCATTCTGAATCCAAGTGAAGAAGAAGTTGCCAAGTATACAAAGATGGCTGAAGACTATGCTGCTGAAAAGGCTGCATTACAGGCTCTGAAAGATCAGAAGACAGTTTCCACAGACGGACATAAGGTTCTGCTTGTTGGTAACATCGGTTCTCCTGCAGATGTAGCTGGTGTCAATGAAAACGGTGGTGAAGGTGTTGGCCTGTTCCGTACAGAATTCCTGTACATGAAGAGCGAAAATGACTTCCCTAACGAAGAAACACAGTTTGCTGCATATAAGGAAGTTCTGGAAGGCATGAATGGAAAGCCTGTTGTAATCAGAACACTGGATATCGGTGGTGACAAGAAGCTGAACTACTATCAGTTCCCTGAAGAAATGAACCCGTTCCTTGGTGTACGTGCAGTTCGTTTCTGCCTGATGAGAAAGGATATCTTCAGAACACAGTTAAGAGCTCTGCTGAGAGCTTCCGCATTTGGTCATCTGTGCATCATGTTCCCAATGATCGCTACAGTTGGTGAATTCAAGGAAGCAAAGCAGGTTTATGATGAAGAACGTGCAAAACTGATTGCAGAAGGTGTTGCAGTTGGTGAAGATGTTGAAGTAGGATGCATGATTGAAATTCCTGCAGCTGCAGTTCTGGCTGATCAGCTTGCAAAGTATGCTGACTTCTTCTCCATCGGTACAAACGATCTGATTCAGTATTCCATGGCTGCAGACAGAATGTCTGAACCTGTATCCTATCTGTACCAGCCGATGAACCCATCCATTCTCCGTCTTGTCAAGATGACAATCGATGGTGCACACAAGAATGGCAAGTGGTGCGGTATGTGTGGTGAAATGGCAGGCGACGAACTGGCAGCACCAGTACTGTTAGGTCTTGGCCTGGATGAATTCTCCATGAGTGCTACATCCATTCTGAAGGCTCGTAAGATCATCAACAATATCAGCTATGAAGACATGAAGAAACTTGCTGATGAAGCAGTTGCATGTGACACAGCTGAAGAAGTAACTGAACTTGTTAAAAAGGCAGTTGCCTGAGTAATCACATGAAGATGTCGGAGTTCCGGCATCTTTTTTTGTGTATGAAAAAAGCTGCGGCGAAGCCACAGCATTAATAGACAGATGGATAGCTGGAAGGAACATAGAATTCCTGCATGTCGTCCAGGCGTAGGCACCCAAGTGCTTTCCCGTAAACGCAGCCACAGTCAATGTGGTAGATGGTATCGTTTTTACCATGAATGATTCTGCCGGAATACTCGTTACCATAACAGAAGGTAGGAGTATGACCCACGATCATTGTCGTATCGTTGAACGGATTATCGTCGATGCCGATATGTGCCCAGACAAGAACGCCTTCCGGTACAGCAGAAAGTTTGACATCCGGTGTAAAATATTCATCGCCCAATCCGGCATGCACAAGCAGAAATTTTCTGCCGTGAATGTTCAGATGCTGATAGAAACGTCTGTTTTCTTCCAGATACAGACGCAGATCATGACATTGCGGGAAAGAAAGATCCATGAACTGATCAGCAGTGGAATAACCTCCATTGCTGTGAAGCCAACATACGAAATCTTCTGTCATATCGATGCATCCACAGTCTTTTTTCGCAAGAATCAGATCGGAAGCATATTTTTCCAGCCAGACATCATGATTTCCAAATATGATATGCATGGAAGGGTTATCTGCAATCTGACGCAAAAGAGGAATGGACTCATTCCCACGATCGCATATATCACCGACGATCCAGAGTTCATCACACTCATTGGAGTATTGAATCAGCTCAAGCATCTGGTTGAATTCTGTTCTGCATCCGTGCAGATCACTCATTACATAAGTTGCCATATTCAAATATATTTTAACATGTAAAAGCGTAATTCTGTATGCGGTTACATGAAATCAAGGTGAAATATGCTTACATGTAAATAAAGTCCGGTTTTCTGGTTATCAATGAAAAGATCATACATTCTACAGGAAATGTACGAATGAAAATCTCACTGAATATATGTTTTTAGTTGCGTAAAACCTGTAAGTAACTATAATGTTGTTTGTGATAACGTTCACATCATCATAAAAACAGGAGGGGTATCATGAACAGATTATCAAAGCTGTTTCTGAGCGGTATGCTTGCAGTTTCTCTTGCGGCATGTTCAGGAACAAAATCCGTTTCCGGTGAATACACCGGAACGGCAAAGGGTATGAGTGATGTTACAGTAACTCTGACTCTTAAGGATTCCATTATCACAAATGTCAAGGCAGAAGGCCCAGGTGAAACGGATGGAATCGGAACAAAGGCTCTGGAATCATTGCCGACAGCAATGGTGGAAGGAAACACACTGAATGTAGACTCCATTTCCGGTGCAACTGTTACATCAGATGCAATCAAGTCAGCTGCTGCAGAGGCTCTGAAGTCAGCTGGTCTGAATCCGGATGATTATCAGACCAAGGCAGAAGTGAAGAAAGCAGAAGATATTGAAAAGGAAGCTGATATTGTCATTGTAGGTGCTGGTGGTGCTGGTATGACTGCAGCTGTTACTGCAGCAAAGCAGGGACGTACTGTCATTATCGTGGAGAGTCAGTCCAGTGCAGGTGGTAACTCTGTCCGTGCAACAGGCGGCATGAATGCTGCTGATACACCATATCAGGATACGAATGAATTCGGAGAAGCAGCAGGTGTTGAAAAGACACTTGCAGCTGCGGAAAAGTATGCAGATCATGCTGAGATTCAGAAGCTTGCATCAGAAGTCAAGGCACAGTGGGAAGCATATGAAGCATCACCTGAAGGCTATTTTGATTCTGTAGAGCTGATGGAACTGGATACATTGATCGGTGGTAAAGGAACCAATGATCCAAAACTGGTTGAAACACTTGCTGGCAATTCAGCTGATTCCATCGAATGGCTGTCCTCGATCGGCGCTGATCTCAAGAATGTTGCACAGTTTGGTGGTGCATCCGTCAAGAGAATTCATAGACCTGTAAACGATGAAGGCAAGACTGTTTCTGTCGGCTCCTATCTTGTTCCGATTCTGGAAAAGAATGTTGAAGATGCCGGCGTTGAAATCATGTATGAAACAACCGCAACAAAGATCATCATGAAAGATGGTAAGGCTGCAGGTATTGAAGCAACAGGAAAGACTGGTAATACAGTGACTGTTCATGCAGATGCAGTCATTCTTGCAACGGGAGGATTCGGTGCTAACAATGAAATGGTTGCTGAGCAGAATCCTGCTTTAAAAGGATATATTTCAACAAACGCAAACGGCATTCAGGGTCAGGGTATCCTGATGGCAACAGCAGAAGATGTCGGTGCTGCAACAGTGGATATGGATCAGATTCAGCTGCATCCGACAGTTCATGTGGAAGGTGCCAATGCAATTCTGATTACAGAAGGTCTGCGTGGAGACGGAGCAATTCTTGTCAATCAGAAGGGTGAAAGATTCATTGATGAAGTAGGAACAAGAGACGTTGTATCTGCAGCTGAAAATGATCAGGAAGGCGGCTATGCATGGCTGATTGTGGATCAGAAGATGGCTGATGCTTCTGCAGTTATCACTGGATACATCGATAAAGGTTATGCTGAAACAGGTGAAACATATCAGGCTCTTGCAGAAGCAATCGGTGCAGACAGTGATGTATTGACTGCAACAATGGAAAAGTGGAATACATGCGTTGAAAACAAAGAAGATCCTGATTTCAACAGAACAACATTTGCTGAAAAACTGGATACTGCACCTTACTATGCAATCAAGGTACAGCCAGGTGTTCACCACACAATGGGTGGTCTGAAGATCAATACAGATACACAGGTTCTGAATACTTCAGATGAAGTCATTGATGGTCTGTACGCAGCCGGTGAAGTAACAGGCGGCGTACATGGAGCCAACAGACTCGGTGGTAATGCGGTAGCGGATTTCGTCGTATTCGGACGTATTGCCGGAAGCCAGGCAGCAGATTATACAGAATAACTGATTCATTACAAAAGGTCATGGAAACATGGCCTTTTTGTCACGTGTAAGATATCCATGAGGTTTTTCAGTATTTTCTTCACAATAAACAGTGTTTTTGATATAATACATAAGAATTTTTTAAAGGAGATTATATAAGATGGGAAGAGCACATGAAGTCCGCGCTGCCTCCATGGCAAAGACAGCGGCAAAGAAGTCCAAGCTGTATTCCAGATTTGGAAAAGAGCTGTATATTGCAGCAAAGAGCGGCGTCCCTGATCCTGATATGAACCTCGCCCTGAGAAGAAAGATCGCCGAGGCAAAGCAGAACCAGGTTCCTGCTGATGTTATTAAAAGAGCCATTGACAAGGCAAAGGGTGGTTCTGATGAATCCTATAATGAAGCAAGATATGAAGGATTCGGTCCAGGCAATTCCACAATTATCGTTGACTGCCTGACAGATAACACAAACCGTTCCTATACTGAAGTAAAGACATGCTTCAACAAGTGCCATGGTGCCAAGATGGCAAATGCCGGTGCGGTATCTTTCGGATATGCTGCCGTAGGTCTGTTCAAGTTTGCTTATGAAGATGAAGAAGCAATGCTGGATGCCATGATGGAAGCTGAAGTTGATGTAGAAGATCTGTCTGTTGAAGATGGTATCATGACAGTACGCACTGCATTCAATGACTTCGGTAAGGGTCAGGATGCAATTGAAAAGATGCTGCCGGGTGTTGAATTTGATGTCTGTGAAGCTACACTGCTTCCGGATGAATATGTCACTTTGACAGAGCAGGAAGACATCGAAGCATATCACAAGCTGATGGATATGCTGGATGACTGTGATGATGTCAACAAGGTTTACACAAACGTTGTCATCGAAGGAGAATAAACTGTACATGAAAATGGAAGAGTGTATCTTCCATTTTTTTTGGGAGGTCAAATGATGAGAATTGAGAAAGATGAGATTGTCATACGGACAGCGGAACGTTCAGATGCGTCACAGCTGGCTGTATGGTGGAATGATGGAGCTGTAATGGCACATGCAGGCTTTCCTTATGGCTTGCATACAACCGAAGAAAAGGTAATTGCAGGGATGTGGGAAGGAAGATGTATGATTGAATACGATGGAACATTGATCGGGGAGTGCTGTTATCGTGATCATGGGTATCATACAGCTGAAATTGGAATCAAAATCTGTGACACGGATGATCAGAATCGTGGCATCGGCAGAAAAGTTCTGATCATTCTGATTGACTGGCTGTTTCAAAATGACTTTGAACTGATTGTGCTTGATACAGATGTCAACAATACAAGAGCCCGTCATGTTTATGAATCACTTGGCTTCAGACTCATCCGGATCAATGAAAACAGCTGGCGTGATCAGACCGGGGCATATCTCTCCAGTGTTGACTACCAGCTGAAAGAATGTGATTTCAGGCCGTATCCTTTCGAATCAGAACAACAGAAAGATCATTGACATTTGTTCCTGTTGGACCTGTGATGATTAAGCCATCACATTGTGATAATGCAGTATAGGCATCGTTGTTTTCGAGTACTTCGGGAATACGGATGCCTTTTTTCTGTAAAACGGATGCTGTGTCCTGATCCACGTATCCACCAGCTGCATCGGTTGGACCATCCGTTCCATCAGAGCCGATGGAAAACATACAGGTATTGGTACAGCCTGCAATACCTGCTGCACCACTTAAGGCAAGCTCCTGATTTCTGCCGCCTTTTCCATTTCCTTTCAGATGAACTACCGTTTCTCCTCCACAGATGATCGCAAGGTTTTCGTTCTGATGATCGCATGCGATGCCAGCCAGAAAACTGCCCGCCTGGCTTGCTTCAATGGAAAGAGATGAAGTCAGGTACATTGTCTGATAACCAAGGAATTTCGCAGTTTCAACAGCACTGGCACACAGCTGTCTGACACTGCCGGATACATGTGTTTCCACATTGCTACATTGTTTCGGTGTTTCTTTCTGCAATAGATTCATGATGGTATCACTGATCTGCAGATTGTATTTGTTTACGATTGCTATTGCATCCTTGCAGGTGGATGAATCCGGATAACAAGGTCCACTTGCGATCATATCCAGAGGATCGTTCAGAATATCACTTAATACAACCGCAAATACATGGGCTGGTGCACACTTTTCAGCAAAACGGCCGCCTTTGACAGCTGACAGTCGTTTTCGGATCGTATTGATTTCCGTAATATCTGCTCCACATGCCAATAGCTGTCTGTTGATATCCTGAAGCTCAGATAAAGGAATCAATGGATCTTCAAACAGTGCACTGCCACCACCTGAAATCAGTACAATAACAAGATCTTCCTGATTCAGACCTTCTACAAGCAGTTCAGCCTGCTTTGTTGCAGTAATACTGTTTTCATCCACTAACGGATGACCTGCCTCAAACAGTTCAAATCCTTCGATTTCTCCCTGAATATGCCCGTATTTTGTAATGCATATGCCTTTATAGCATTTCTGTTTCAATGCAGCAGCTGCGGCTTTACTCATCTGCCATGCTGCTTTTCCCAGGGCAACAATCCGGATGTTACCGGTTATCGATGGAAGGGAGTGAAGTGCTTTTGCGACTGCCTGATCCGGTAATGCGGATGCAATGGCGTGATCAATGATCATCTGTGCATCCTGTCTTATTGTTGTGTTCATACAAAACTCCTGAATTCTGTTATCATTGTACAACAGAAAAAAAGAAAATGATCACGGAGACCACGATCATTCCTGAATGGATTTTCGAATGGTAACAAGCAGCAGGAAGAGACCAGTTCCCAGCAGGATATGTCCGATTCCTGCAATACCGGAAATACTGGCAAATAATGCCTTGCTGATATTTGAATTCAGAACCTGGAGGATACCACGAACCACAAGCATGATGACTGCAGTAATCAGACCTGTATTGTAACAGATCATAAATGGTTTCCATGTTTTCTGTGATTCGATGCCCAGTTTTTCTGCATACAGTGCTGTAATCAGAAACATGATTGTGCCAAGCACAAGCAGATGGACATGTACTTTTCGTGAACTACTCGGCCATTGAATGACCGAGCATCTGAGTACTCGGCTTTCAGCCGA
>CAMCSA010000039.1 GCA_945877405.1 uncultured Erysipelotrichaceae bacterium
AATTACCTCCATATTAGTTATTACCGTTATTTTCCAAAATCAGACAAAACTGGTCGAAAATTAATGAAAATGTGCAGAATTTCCCTAAAAAAAGAAGAAGCTTTTACACTTCTTCTTCAGATGACTCTGTTTCCTCATCCACATGGAGGTTGTGAATGATTTCGTCAATATGTCTTGCTTTCATTTCGGTTTCATCCAGAACAAAGATCAGATCCGGTGTTCTTCTGATATCCAGTCTTTGCGAAAGTTCTGAACGGATGAAACCTTTTGCTCTATTAAGAGCTTTCAGGCCTGCCTGTGCTCTGGCATCCTTGCCTAAAAAAGTAACGAATACCTTGGCAAAGGAATGATCATTGGATACATGTACATCTGTAATTGTAACAAATCCGACATTCGGATCCTTTAATCCAAACTGTATGATATCGGAAATATTCTTACGGATTGTACCTTCCAGTCTTTTCTGTTTAATGCTTTTACCCATGGACTTACTCTACAGGCACTTCCTGTGCAACAAAGAATTCCATTGTATCGCCGACTTTAATGTCGTTATAACGTTCGATTGTCATACCACATTCATAGCCCTGTACAACTTCCTTCGCCTGATCCTTGAATCTCTGCAGTGAGCCAAGCTTACCTGTATAGACAACGATACCATCACGGATCAGTCTGACATTGGAAACATTCGTAACTTTACCGGAAGTAACCATGATACCGGCAATCGTACCGATCTTGGATACCTTATATGTTTCACGTACTTCACCTTCACCGATTGTCACATCTTCATATACAGGCTCAAGCATACCCTTCATCGCAAGTTCCATTTCTTCTGTAGCCTTGTAGATGATATTATGCAGACGGATTTCAACACCGGCTTCTTCAGCCTTTTTACGGATGTTTGAATCCGGTCTTACATTAAAGCCGATAATCATTGCGTGAGATGCATCAGCAAGCATGATATCAGATTCTGTAATTGCACCTGCAGTCGCATGAATAACGTTGATCTTGACATCACCAACTGTGAGTTTTTCCATAGAGCTCTTGACTGCTTCTGCAGAACCCTGTACATCAGCCTTGATGATGATCGGAATTTCCTTGATTTCACCTGCTTCAATCTGTGCAGACAGATCTTCCAGAGATACAGCAGAAGTCTTTCTTCTTTCTGCTTCAATCTTTCTTCTCTTACGACGGTCTGCAAGTGCTCTTGCTTCTTTTTCATCTTCAAAGGCACGGAACAGGTCACCGGCAGCTGGTACATCGTTCAGACCGATGATTTCAACAGGTGTGGATGGTCCGGCGCTCTTAAGCTCATTACCGTTTTCATCTGTCATCTTACGGATCTTACCGAATGCAGTACCTACAACAACCGGTTCACCCTGGTGTAATGTACCACCCTGTACAAGCAGTGTGGCAACAGGTCCTCTACCTTTATCCAGCTTTGCTTCAATGACTGTACCGGAAGCAATGCGATTCGGATTTGCCTGCAGTTCCTGTACGTCAGCCACTGTCAGAACTGTTTCCAGAAGGTCATTAATACCTTCTCCCTTTTTCGCACTAGTCTGAACATAGATGGTTTCGCCACCCCATTCTTCCGGCATCAGATCATGTTCACTCATTTCTGTCATGACACGATCCGGATTAGCTCCTGGCTTGTCAATCTTATTGACAGCTACGATAATCGGGACATTGGCTGCCTTGGCATGGTCAATTGCTTCAACAGTCTGTGGCATGACACCATCATCAGCCGCAACGACGATGATAGCAAGGTCTGTAACGGATGCACCGCGAGCACGCATGGCAGTAAATGCTTCATGACCTGGTGTATCCAGGAATGTGATCTTTCTTCCGTTGATCTTTACCTGATAAGCACCAATTGCCTGTGTGATACCACCGGCTTCTCCGCTGGCAACACTGGACTTACGGATTGTATCAAGCAGAGTTGTCTTACCATGGTCTACATGTCCCATGATTGTAACAATCGGAGGACGCTGCTTCAGGGAAGCAGGATCATCCTGAATGTCGACTTCCAGAGAATCTTCTTCTCTTTCCTTTACCTTTGTCGGTTCAATGTCATAGGAAATACATACCAGTTCCACTGTTTCATCATCCAATGGTGTATTGATGGTACATGCTTTTCCTTCCATGAACAGAGTCTTGATGATATCCGTGGATGGCTTAGCAATTTTCTCAGCAAGTTCACCGACGGTAATACCATCTGTATATGTAATGGCATGAATTTCTTCAACCGGTTTTCTGTTATTGTTGAAACCACGGCTGTTGTTTCCATTATTCCTGTTACGGTTGTTGTTCGGCTTGCGGTTTTTGTTGTTGCCGCCACCTGACTTTTTCTTGTTTGGCGTTGCCATAATACTTCCTCCTTTACATGTTTCAGGGAATCACTACCCTAAGTCAATATGTGTATTAATCACCTCAGATTCTTTGCAGTTTCTTTTATGATTATTTCATTGCCTGCGCGATTTCATCCCAGAAAGCATCCGGAATATCGACACCTAATGCACGTTTGAGAGCATTGTTTTTTTTGGCAATGTCGATGACGGATACATCCTTGCGGATGTAAGCGCCATGACCATTCACTCTGCCTGTAGGATCCACCTTCAGCTCACCTTCTGGTGTTCTGACAATACGCAGAAGTTCTTTTTTCGGAAACTGTTCCCCTGTGGCGACGCAGCGTCTCATTGGAATCTTCTTAGGCATGATCAGTTATCATCCTCATCGTAGAAGTCTTCATACTCATCGTAATCGATATCGTATTCTCTTTCTTCTTCTGCTTCCTGCTGTGCTTCGATTTCAGCAAGCTCCTCTTCTGTATAGATCGGCTTGGCTGCAGCCTTGTTGGCAGCAAGCTTATCCTTGAGTGCCTTTTCCAGTTCCTTGTTAGATACCTTATAAAGGGATTCTTCATCCTTCTTTTTCTTCTTCTTGAACTTTGCATCCTGCTTTGGCTTAGATGTATCAGCAAGCTTTTCAAAACGGCTTACATATGTATTATTTGCTGCCATTTCTTCCAGGTTTGCGTGTCTGCGGGATTCCGGTTTCTTTTCCATAACTTCCTGAACGATTTCTTCTTCGTATTCTTCTGGCTCTTCTTCAACAGCTGTTTCAATACCGTCTTCTTCGAATTCCTGTTCTGCAGGCATTTCTTCTGTGACTGTCTCTTCTTCCTTTTCACTGTCATTTGAAGCAAGATCAATGGATTCATATACACGATCATCCAGACCTTCCATCATTTCATCAGGAATGAAGTCATCATCTTCTGCTTCTGCCTTACCACCAAGTGCTTCCAGCTTACGATGTCCTTCTGCAATTCTTTCTTCAGCCTTGGCTTTTGCTTCTTCAATCTTACGCTGGTTTTCACGTCTGAGATTCTCACGTCTGATTTCTTCTCTGCGTGCTTCTGCTTCTTCAATCAGAGCATCATAATCCATGCCCATATCTTCAATATCACGACGTGTCTTGATGTCGATGTTACGATTGATCAGCTTGACTGCAAGTCTTGCATTCTTACCACGCTTACCGATCGCAAGAGACAGCTGATCTTCTTCGACGATGACAAGCAGGTTATGTCCATCACTTTGAGGAATAACCGCAATAACAGATGCAGGTGCAAGTGCATTTTTGACAAGCTCAGTCAGATCATCAGAATATGTGAAGATATCAATCTTTTCACCCTTGAGCTCTTCGATAATTCTCTGTACACGCTGTCCTTTTGGACCGATACATGCACCAATCGGATCTACATCCGGGTTATGAGAGATGACTGCCATCTTTGTACGATCGCCGACTTCTCTGGCGATTGCCTTGATTTCAACAGTTCCATCATAGATTTCAGGAACTTCCTTTTCAAAAAGGCGCTTGACAAGCATTGGATCTGCACGGGAAACAAGTACCTGAGAACCCTTTGTTTCCTTGTTGACTTCCTTGATGACAACTCTGATCTGCTGCCCTTCCCGCAGTTTTTCATTTGGAATCTGTGCACTTCTTGGCATCAGTGCTGTTGCCTTACCAAGGTTGACAAGAACAAACTTGTCTTTGACAGATTCAACTTCACCAATCACCATGTCGTCCTTCTTGTCGACATACTCGTTGTAGACAGACACCTTTTCCGCTTCTCTGATCTTCTGTCTGAGAACATTTTTGGCAATTGACACAGCTGCACGGGACATCTCTGTCATCTCAACCGGACGTCTGATGATACCACCGACTTCAGCATTGGCATCATAAGCCTTTGCTTCTTCAAGACCGATTTCAAGTTCATCATCTTCCACGTCATCATCGCTTGCTACAACTGTATAGTTCTGATACAGGTCAATTGTCTTCTTCTTTTCGTTGATTTCAGCAACGACATCAATATCCTGCAGTTCTGCATTCTTCTTGTATGCCTTTGCCATTGCTTCCTTCAAAGCTTCCAGAATCACTTCTTCGCTGATATTCTTCTCATCTTCGACAAGTGCCAGGGCTTTGAGCATGTTTTTGTAGTTCAGTTCCATATTTACTCCTAAATTCTGACCGCAAGGCGGATAAAATCAATGTTTTCCTTTGTAAATTCAGCCTTTCTGCGTGCTGCCTTATCACGATACTCCAGGGTAACCACATCATTTTCAACACTCTGGATTTCACCGGTGATCTCCAGCATCTTTTTAAACGGTTCCTTCAATCTGACATATACATATTCGCCAGCCATATCATCCAAATCCCCAAGATCTCTGATTTCTCTTTCTGCTCCTGGACTGCATACCTCCAATGTATATTCTTCGTTAATCGGATCATTTTCATCCAGTACTTCAGACAGTCTTTCACTGACTGCAGCACATGTATCCAGATCCATGGAACCATCCTGTTTCATGATTGATACTTCAAGAATCTTTTCTTTGCCGCTTGTATGATAGACAAGATCATACAGTCTGACATCCATCTGTTGCAGGATCGGCTCAAACATTTCCTTAATACGTTCTGTTCTGTCCATATTCCTCCCAAAACATAACAGAAGGAGTGCCGTCAGCACTCCTTGTTTACGCACATAATATAAACTATTCAGCGTCTGTTTTCAAGTAGAAAACATCGATTTCATCGCGAATATCGTCATAAAATTCTCGGCGGGGAAACCCATATGCTTGCATGTGGGAGGAACCGTTTTCAACCTGCTTTTCTTTGTTCTGTTAAATAATTTTTACGCATCTCTATCAATTTAAGATTTTTATATCCAACAGATGCATTGATCTTTGTTCCATTCAAAAGACGTAAATCCATTCTTCCTGTGGAGCGTCTGCCAAAAATGAAACAACTCTGACCCTTCCACTTAACTTTATCAAAAAGCCTGAATCCCATCACATCGTATGGTGCCTGATTACGTTTTCTGATACCACCTTTAAGGATACTGTTTTTATGGATCTGACGGTTATGGCATCTGACTTTCTTTTGGTAATATACCGTACCATCTGATATTGCTTTTGGATTACCACTGATACAACGAGCATCTATGTAGTGTTCTTTCGGCAAACAATTCCTTATGCGATTGTTCTTTGTAATATATCCATATGTAAGGCTTACATTTGGATATATCTCTTTTAGCCTGTTATAAAAAGCCCATCGCATGATTCCCATAAATGCAGCGTCTTTAAATTGCATTCCTCTATGTATTGTTTTAGGAAGTTTTACAATTCCTTTGTGATAACCTGTATGGCATGTTTCACATAACGTAATCAGATTGTTTGGCACATTGCCTCCAGTCTTACGACTTTCTATATGATGTACATTAAGGATTTTGTCCTTACTTTTGCCTTTACAGCACTGACAGGTATGACCATCTCTGAAAAGCACATATTCTCTGACATTCCAGAAGTCTGACTGTTCACCTTGTTGATACTCTGTGTCACTTATTGCAGGATTTTTTATCTTTTGAATGTCAAAAGATGCTACTTCTACAATGATTTTCGTAACAGGCAGTATCTCATGTACTTTACGAATTACTGTTAAATGACTATCCACCTTGTTTTGGATGGAAGGTGCTAACCATCCTTCCTTACGTATCCGATTGTCAAAACGAGGCTTACGGTGGCGGGTTTTGCGATTTCTACGTGTTCTGCGGTTTTGTCTGCGAGTAGAAAGTAAATGAACGATATCATTTCTCAGTTCTACATCGGATTCGAATAACACTTTGCTTTTTGTAGTTGCTGAAAGACCGATATGTTTACTTCCACTATCGACACCTAAAGTGATTTCTTGCGTATAATGCGTGCGATCATACGCTAACTGTATAGTGAACGGACATGTTTTAATTACCTTTGCCTTTTTGCTTTTTAACAGAATACGGACTTTTGCGTGATTTTCCGTAGGCATTAAAGGCTGTCCGTTTTGACTGATGACGTAAACCATAGTCCGTCTCCTTTCTAAATCACGTTAAGGATTTAATTACTCACTCCTAAGAGTGGTTAGTGTACCATCGCCAATGTTAACGAGAGGTTTTGTGTATGCAACACTGTTCCTATACCCCAGAACTGTTTAATCACATACCTTAGAGCTGCAGACTTGGTACTACATCCACAGGTAACTATATATTCTCTTTTAACGTAGCCTTTGTTTCAAGGCTCAGGCTACTCACTTAGGGTTGTTACACAACCCCACAGGCTTACCTGTGGGTATCAGTGAGTTCGGCTCAAACATTCTTGCCGCAGCAACGGCCATCTTCCACTTTTCGTAAATCGCATCCGCTTTGGATGCATTCATCATTGGTGTAAACAGGCTGCTTCCTTCATGGATCATATCAAAATCTTCCATCTTCCAGTACCCCACTGCAAGTCCTGCAAGATGAGCTGCACCTAAGGCAGTCGTTTCTGTGATCACAGGTCTTTCAATTGTCCTTTGTAACAGATCTGATTGAAACTGCATCAGATAATCGTTATTGGATGCACCACCATCCACACGTAATGTCGTTAAAGGCAAGCCGGAATCCTGTACCATTGCATCCAGTACATCTCGTGTCTGATAGGCTAATGATTCCAGTGTGGCTTTTGTAATATCAGCTGTTGTTGTACCACGTGTCAATCCGAAGATGGCACCACGGCAGCGATCATCCCAATATGGTGCACCAAGACCGACAAAGGCAGGTACCATGTATACGCCACTGGATGGATCAGCTTTCCTTGCAAGCTGCTCACTTTCTGTAGAAGAGTGGAAGAACTTCATTTCATCTCTGAGCCATTGAATGGCAGATCCAGCAACAAAGATGGAACCTTCCAGAGCATATGTCACTTTACCATCCATTGCCCATGCAATGGTTGTTAATAATCCATTCTCACTTCTGACTCCATGACTTCCGGTATTCATCAACAGAAATCCGCCTGTACCATACGTATTCTTACTGGAGCCTTCTTCAAAACAACCTTGACCGAATAATGCCGCCTGCTGATCCCCGGCCACACCACTGATCGGTACTTCACTACCGAAGAAATGATACGGTGCAGTGTGCGCGATGATACCACAGCTGTCTTTTACTTCCGGCAGCATGCACATTGGGATCTGCAGGATGGAACATAACTGTTCATCCCACTTGAGATCATAGATATCATACAGCAGTGTTCTGCTGGCATTTGTATAATCCGTGGCATGGACTTTTCCACCGGAAAGACAGTAGATCAGCCAGCTGTCAATGGTACCGGCAAGCAGTTTCCCTTCTTCTGCCCTTTTCTGTCCATCTTCAATATGATCCAGAATCCATCTGATCTTTGTACCGGCAAAGTAAGGATCAATCCGTAAGCCTGTCTTTTCACGGAAAATCTCATTGTAACCATGTTGTATCAGATCATCGCAGATCTCAGATGTCTGACGGGATTGCCATACAATGGCATGATATACCGGTAATCCGGTTTCCCGATCCCATACGACGGTTGTTTCTCTTTGATTTGTCAAGCCAATGGCTTCCACCTGTTTTGGTGAAATATCGGATCTGCTGATGACTTCAGACATGCATGCAAGAACCGACAGCCAGATTTCATTGGCATCATGTTCTACCCATCCTGGCTGAGGGAAATACTGTCTGAATTCTTTCTGTGCAATACAGACAGCACGACTGTCATGATCGAAAAGAATGGCACGGGAACTTGTTGTACCCTGATCAATCGCAAGAATATATTTTTCCATAATCATCTGTTTCAGGATGCAGTTATTGCAGCATCCTGCCTTTCTGAGTGTACTCTGCAGCGTAATGGAATCACGCTGTCATAAAACGTTCTGTTACCATTATTATCATCCTTTTCAAGGCAAAAGAAAAGATGATACATCATTGAAAAATGTCAGTCATTCAATGCATACAAAAAAACAGATACCCGATAAAACCGGATATCTGTCAGTCAGTATGATTACTTCTTTTCTACACCCTGGTGGATTGCAGCCTGAGCAGCAGCAAGTCTAGCCAGTGGTACACGGTATGGAGAACAGGATACATAATCCAGTCCTACACTCTGGAAGAATTCGATGGACTGTGGGTCACCACCGTGTTCACCACAGACACCAAGATGAATGTCCTTACGTGTAGCACGACCTGCTTCAGCAGCATGCTTGACAAGCTTACCTACACCATTGACATCGATGTGAGCGAATGGATCGTTTTCATAGATGTGCTTGGAGTAGTAGTCATTCAGGAACTTGCCTGCATCATCTCTGGAGAAGCCAAATGTCATCTGTGTCAGGTCATTTGTACCAAAGGAGAAGAATTCAGCTGTTTCAGCCAGTTCACCTGCATTCAGAGCACCACGTGGGATTTCGATCATTGTACCGATATGGTATGTCAGAGCAGCACCCTTTTCAGCAATGACTTCATCAGCTGTCTTACGGATGATATCAGCTACATAGTCAAGTTCCTTCTTTTCACCTACTAATGGTACCATGATTTCAGGTTCGAAATTCCATTCAGGATGCTTTGCATTGACATTGATTGCAGCATTGATGATCGCTCTTGTCTGCATGACACCGATTGCCGGATATGTAACGTCAAGACGGCATCCTCTATGACCCATCATCGGATTGAATTCCTTCAGTTCTTCATCAGCCTTCTTGACATCTGCAAGAGTGATTCCCATTGCATCAGCAATTTCAATCATTTCAGCTTCTGTCTTAGGCAGGAATTCATGTAAAGGCGGATCGAGCAGACGAACTGTAACATTTCTGCCACCCAGAGCTTCAAAGATACCTTCGAAGTCTTCCTGCTGGTATGGTTCAACAATGTTCAAAGCATTCTGTCTCTGTTCATCATTTGTAGCTACACAAAGCATTCTGATTGCCTTGATTCTTTCAGCAGAGTTGAAGAACATATGTTCAGTACGGACAAGGCCGACACCTTCAGCACCAAATTCAACAGCCTTACGGGCATCTTCTGGTGTATCAGCATTTGTGCGGATGGAAAGAGTTCTTCTTTCATCTGCCCACTGCATGAATGTAGCGAAGTTACCGGAAATCGTAGCTGGAACAGTTGTGATTTCACCTTCATAAACAAGACCTGTAGAACCATCAACAGAAATGATGTCACCTTCATGGAATGTCTTTCCATTGACTGTGAATACATGTTCTTCTTCATTGACTGTGATGTCACCGCATCCGGAAACACAGCATGCACCCATACCACGGGCAACGACTGCAGCGTGAGATGTCATACCACCACGAACTGTAACGATTGCTTCAGAAACATGCATACCTTCGATATCTTCTGGAGATGTTTCAAGTCTTACAAGAACGACCTTCTTGCCGTTTTCAACTTCCTTCTTGGCATCTTCCGCTGTGAATACGACAGCACCACAACCAGCACCTGGAGAAGCTGCAAGACCCTTGGCAATGACTCTTTCCTTAGCTGCCTTTAACGCTGCAGCATCAAACATTGGGTGTAACAGGTCATCCAGCTGCTTAGGTTCAACCATCAGCAATGCCTGATCCTTTGTAACAAGGCCTTCACCAAACATATCGACAGCAACCTTCAAAGCCGCAGCAGCAGTTCTCTTACCGTTACGTGTCTGCAGCATGAACAGCTTGCCGTGTTCAATTGTAAATTCCATGTCCTGCATGTCATGATAATGCTTTTCAAGCAGATTCTTGACATTAACAAGATCCTGATAAGCTCCTGGCATGGATTCTTCCAGAGATGGATAGTTCTTGACTCTTTCTTCTTCAGAAATACCTGCATTCGCAGCCCATTCCTGAGAACCGAGCTTGGAAATCTGCTGTGGTGTACGGATACCGGCAACAACGTCTTCACCCTGTGCGTTGATCAGATATTCACCATAAAAGAATCTGTTTTCACCAGTAGATGGGTCACGGGAGAAGCATACACCAGTACCACAGTCATTACCCATGTTACCGAATACCATTTCCATGACGTTAACTGCTGTTCCCCAATCATCCGGGATGTCATTCATCTTACGGTAGAAGATCGCACGATCATTATTCCAGGAACGGAATACTGCTTCGATTGCTCTTTCCAGCTGAACATTTGGATCCTGTGGGAATGCTTCATTCAGGTTTTCTTCATAGAACTTCTTGAAGCGAACTGTCAGTTCCTTCATGTCTTCTGCATCCATATCGATGTCAAGCTTGATTCCCTTAGCTTCCTTGACTTCATCGATGATCTTTTCAAATCTGGACTTATCCAGGCCCATAACGACATCGGAGAACATCTGGATGAATCTTCTGTAAGAGTCATAAGCGAATCTTGCATTGCCGGACTGTGTTTCTACAGCCTTGACAACATCATCATTCATACCAAGGTTGAGGATTGTGTCCATCATACCAGGCATGGAAGCACGTGCACCAGAACGGACAGATACGAGTAATGGATGTTCCAGGTCACCAAGCTTCTTGCCTGTTGTTTCCTGCAGCCATGCAACATGTTCTTCAATCTGTGCCTTGATTGCATCATTCAGTGTTTTTCCATCTGCATAGTATGCTGTACATACTTCAGTAGTGATGGTAAAACCGGATGGTACCGGCATACCGAGGTTGCTCATTTCAGCAAGGTTAGCGCCCTTACCACCGAGGAGTTCGCGCATTGTTCCATTGCCTTCTGTGAACTTATAAACGTATTTCTTACAAGCCATTATAGCCTCCTTAATAAATCTGTAGAATATTATAGCCTAAATTGTCTGTGATCTCAAGAAAACGTTTACATATTGTCAGATTGAGGTCATGAAAATCAAAAGACGCTTACATTCAGAAATGATACTCAAGTATCTGACAACCAGTTTCCAGCTGAAAGAAAGAACATACTGTCATCCTCAAACGCAAACATATTGGTACAGCAGATCATCCCTTGGATCTGCCCGATCCGATGTTTTCCTGAACGCCTCAAAATTCTGATCAGAATAAAAAGCATGATGTATCAGACACCATGCTGTCTTACTGTTATTCAACTGTTACGCTTTTTGCCAGATTTCTAGGTTTATCAACATCCAGTCCCTTTGCAACTGAGACATAGTATCCAAGCAGCTGTAGTGGCAGTATTGCAAGGCTGCCACTGAAGTGCTCATCGGTTTTTGGAACATACACAGTAAAGTCACAATGATCTTCCGTTTCATATCTGCCATAGGATGTCAGTCCCATCAGATAAGCGCCGCGACTCTTACATTCAACCATGTTGGAAACTGTTTTTTCATACAGGCTGCTTTGTGTCAGCACTCCGATCACAAGAGTTCCATCTTCAATTAAGGAAATCGTTCCATGCTTGAGTTCCCCTGCAGCATATGCTTCAGAATGAACATAAGATATTTCCTTGAGTTTCAGACTTCCTTCCAGACACACTGCATAGTCAATACCTCTGCCGATAAAGAATACATCGTGGGCATTAGCATATTTGGATGCAAACCACTGAATTCTACCTTTATCTTCCAATACGCGTTCCATCTTTTCCGGAATCGTTTCCAGCTCATTCAGATATTCATTTACCTTTGCTTCATCCATCTGATGTCTGGAAACCGCAAGTGCAATCGCAAAGACATCCATTGCCACTAATTGTGCACTGTATGCCTTTGTTGTGGCAACGCTGATTTCAGGACCAGCCTTTGTGTAAAGAACATAGTCTGCTTCTCTTGCGATGGAAGAACCTACAACATTGACAACTGCCAACACAGGGCATCCGCTCTTTTTCGCAAGGCGTAATGCAGCAAGTGTATCTGCGGTCTCGCCAGATTGCGATATGACAATCACAAGTTCATTTTCACATAACAGCGGATTTCTATAACGGAATTCACTTGCGAGCTCTACTCTGACAGGAATTCTTGCAAGATCCTCAATGACATACTGGCTTTCCATACCTACATGCCATGCGGATCCACAGGCAACAATATGAATCTGCTGTAACGAAGAAAGCAGTTCAGCATCCATTCCTGTTTCAGAAAGATCAATCACACCATCATGAACAAGGGAATGCAGTGTATCTGATACAGCCTTTGGCTGTTCATGGATTTCTTTCATCATGAAATGTTCAAATCCTGCTTTTTCTGCCGCCTGTGCATCCCAGCTGATCTGTACTGTTTCCTTTGTCACTTCATCCCCATCCAGGTTATAGAAGTGTACTTCCCCTGCTTTGACGCATGCAAATTCAAGGTTATCAATGTAGTATACATCTCTTGTGTATTTCAGAATTGCAGGTACATCGGAAGCAATATAGGATTCACCATTACTGATGCCGATAATCATCGGGCTTTCTTTTCTTGCCACCCAGATTTCATCCGGATAATCAGAAAACATCAGTTCCAGTGCATAGGAACCTCTGACTCTGACCATTGTCTTGGCAATGGCATCAACCGGTCCCATCTTATACTTCTTGTAATAGTAATCAACAAGTTTTACAACAACTTCTGTGTCTGTCTGGCTGTAGAATGTATAGCCATGACGTAACAGCTTATCCTTTAACTCCTGATAGTTTTCAATGATGCCGTTATGCACACCGACTACTTCAGATTCAACAGTACCGGATCCACTGCCTGTACAGTTACCGGATACATGAGGGTGTGCATTGACAACACTTGGTTCCCCATGGGTTGCCCATCTTGTATGTCCAATTCCACAAGTACCTTTTAAGGCATTGCCACCATCTGTCTTTTCCAAAAGGTTTGTCAGCCTTCCTTTTGCCTTGACAACTTCTGCCGGCGCATTTCCGTTCCTTACAGCCAGTCCTGCTGAGTCATACCCACGATATTCCAGCTTTGCAAGTCCTTCCAGAAGGATTGGTGCAGCCTGATTTTTCCCTGTATATCCAACGATTCCACACATGTTATTCACCTCAATTCATACCTAAGCGGTAATCATATCAATAAGAATAAACCTGTCATCCTTCTTTGAAAAGTGAAAAATGATTCATGAAAATATATGATTCCGCTTACATTGGTATTTATATGTTGTAATCGCAATGACATTATGTGAAATCATGTGTATCAGTTGCATCCTTTATATTCTTCCATATACAATACGGGTGCTATGAAATTGTTTGGAAAGAAGAACCTGTATGTGCTGATGCACAAGGATATCCCTGTATTGACAGCTGTCTATTCGGATGTACAACATGAATTCAAAGAAGTAGTAGAAATACTGAATGAATCACATCTGCCGATCGGATGCAGAAAACACGGAGAGGTTACACTGCATCGTCTGAACTACTGGTACATCAGAAGATCCATACCAGGATATCGGGTCGGTTTATCACAATTGATGGAACGATTACAGATCAATCATCCTATGGATCTTGTGGAGTATACACATGCAGTATCGGTATCAGATACATACTGGCTGAAAAAAGAAAATGAAGATGTAACCTGGAATGAAGTCAGTTTCTTCAATCATACATTTGATCAGGAAGGATTCGGATCTGCAATGTTTGCCTCTAATGCAGATATTGATCCATCTTCTGCAAGACTGACTCCAAACTCCAACACAGCCGGATTCCATCGGAAAGCATGGTTCAGGCGTGATGATGAACTTGTATTACTGAAAGGTGGATATCCGTTCCATCAGATGGAACCTGTCAATGAATGGCTTGCATGCCAGATCGGAAAACAGATCAGTCTGAATGTACTTCCTTACCATACGGAAGTGTATGAAAACAGCCTTGTCAGTGTATGTCCATGTATGACCGATGACAATACTGATCTTGTTACTGCTGAAATGATTCTGATGGAATGTGGTTCTTCCAAGGAACAGCTGCAGCTGGATGATTATATCAGCGAACTGGAAAAACATGGTATTGATGATGTAAAGCATAAAGTGTCTGAACAGATCCTTCTGGATTATATTCTGATGAATACAGACAGACATTCTCAGAATATGGGAATCTTAGTTGATGCCAATACAAACAAATGGATTGATACAACACCGATCTTTGATACAGGTACGTGCTTAAGCTGCCTTGTCGAAGACCATGAGATATTGGATGAAGTGCGTAACCATGAATGTACTTTATTAAACAGAAGACAGTTTGACTTTGATCTGTTGCTGAATCATATTGATCTGTCATCCTTCCATTTACCAAAGTCATTACTGGATATTCCAAGAGAATATGGAAACATGCTTGTCAGATATCAGCCTATTACAGGAATCAGCGATGAAAGAATCGAAAAAACATATACCCTTCTGTACAAGCGATTACTGAAAATCAGAAAACTGGCAAGGAATTCAGTCAGATAGGTACATTTGAAACAACCGGAATAGCTTCGGTTGTTTTTTGGTTTCTTAATTACTTCAGCCATCTGTTGCAAACACAGTTATATCATGGCATTGTAACGGGAATCATTCTCCATCCAGACTTTACAGAAATGGAATGATCAAAGGATCAATACAGAATCAATTGATTTTATTGGCTCTATCAACCAGACGGGAGAGAATGAATCCGCATCTGATCTTTGTCGTTGAAACAAACATGAATCGCGTGCATACCGATCAGATCAATGTCATTTACACTATCCTCAATAAACGTCTTTCAAGTAAATAACAGAGCCGGAAGGCTCTGTTATTCATTTATGATTGAGTAATTCCCTGTACAAGGGATATATCTTCTGATTCAATGTATTCTACCGTAACCTGATCTCCCTCATTCAGGAAGGCAAGAACATCTTCATATCTGACTGAGAAGTTCATTCTGTATCTGTTGCCATCTTCATCTTTGAAGTAGTAGATCGTATTACCTTCATTGATAATCTGTCTTAAATCACTGACTGTAATATCTTTCTTTTCTGTTGCCAATGAGGTTGTATTATCAGATCCACCCTGTATTGCAATCATCTGCTTTTTCAAAACATTCAATCCCTGATCGACAGATACAGTTGTTACCTTCTGATAATCCGTAGCATCAACCATAGCATACATCTTCAGTACACTCTTGGAATCCCCTGCTTCAGATCGTAAAGACATCAGATAGGTAGGTCTGCCATTGACATTGACAAGTACCGGGAATGTAGCTTCATAACCATAGTTCTGTACTTCATCTTCAGCACTCTTCATCGCACTTGTTTCATCCGCACCAGGCGCATCGATTCTTAATGCTTCATGGGTTCTGAGATTAACAAGGATGAAGCCAAGGTTACTCTGGTCTGCATTGACGGATGTAATACCTGTATACAGCCAGATATCTCCATCTTTTTCAATGTAGTTATATCCGGAAGAAGGTGCAATGACACCCTTTTGCCCAATGAAGGAATTGAAGAATCCATTCTGTAATGATCCATAGTCACCGATCTCTTCTACAACAACTGATTCCGGGAAGATTCGGTCAGCCCAGGTTGGAACTGTGTCAATATCATACTTTGTACTTTCACCTGTAATCGGATCCATGAACACAGCACCGGTAACATGTTTCTTATTACCTACCAGCTTATAGGAATAGGTTGAGCATACATACCATGGATGACCTTCTTCATCAATTTCAAACGATGGAGAACCGAAGATCTCCGTCGGATACCGGAAACGAAGATGTCTCATCAGATTTGTATTGAATAAAGAAGATGGAACATACTTCATATTGTCATACCCAAGATCCTTGAGTCGTACAAGCTTTGCGGTACCATTGGTGGAATCAACTGTAATATAGGCTGGTACACCATCTTTGACATTGGCCAGCCATTTGAAGAAATCAGCATATTCCAATGGTGTAACTCTGTATACGCTGTCCTTATAGGAGATCTGCGTATATTCATCGCTGACTTCAAACTGTGATACAAGTTCAGACATCTGACCCATAACACGATCTCCTAAAGCTTCCGTTGTATCACGGTCAATAATTGCAGTTTTGGTAAAATCCACTTCATCAATTGTATCAAAGGATACATTGTCAATATTAATTCTGGATGCATACTCCTTGGCATGGAATATTCTTGTACCGGCAAACCATAATACCGCAGGTACAACAAACATCGCTGCCATAACAAGAACAATATACCTGTTCATCTTTACAACTTTATTCTTACCAGGTAATGCAAGAATGAAGATCAGTGCACATACAGCTGGTGCAAAGAATGCCCAGAATGCTGGAGAATGCCAGTTGAATGGTGGCAGTATCAGATAATAGGCAATTGCCGTAATAATGACATACAGTACAATCAGTACTGCTCTCCCAGGACTTTTCACTGGTGATCCTGTTTTCATCGAAATGTTCATTGAAATTACCTGGCGAGGAAACCTGCTGATTTATCAGCGGGAGGAATCGCCATTCTCCTTTCTGTAAGCATTCCTTTGTTGGTGCTTAAGTATTTGATTTTCTTGAATGACACAGATCCTTTATTG
>CAMCSA010000040.1 GCA_945877405.1 uncultured Erysipelotrichaceae bacterium
ACCCTTTGGCTGGAGTGCCGTTTCTTATGATAGTCTACCCCGGTGATTTAGTCAATTGAAATTTTGTTTATTTTACCTTGAATTCCGGTATATTTCAGAACGTGACACCACTGTCATCTCTGTGTCTTTGAAGCATGATCATAAGATCCCTTCTGACACCCTCATTCATCATCCATGCAAGTATGGAAGCCTGTAGCAGTAAGGCAGTATCGTACAGTTTTTCATCCCTGATCACAAGCACCGTTTCCTCATCACTCATCAGGAAATAGCCAATCTGTTCCATATCAATGCCGCGGCAGAACAGATATACTCTGTTACCTGTCTTTGTCCGACAGTTATGTTCAATTGCCATTCGATCCCACGAATCATAAGGCAATGGTTCATCATACAGAAATTCTCGGATCTGCACACATGGAGTTACCACAACCCGATCAAGGTAATCTACTTCTTCCAGCGTGAGGCCACATGCAGGTGCATTTCTGCGACCAGCTCGTTTGTTTTTCTGTTCCAGCATGGAAATCACATCGTCACATGTGATTCTGCCACTGCCCACATCAATGATTGCCGCTGACAGCATCCGCACCATATATCTCAGAAACCCTTTTCCACAGAATGTCATCTCAATCAGATTGCCATTCCTGATGATTTCAATGGAACGTATTGTTCTGACCTGATTTGGATACTCAGATAATGGAGAAGAATTGAAGGATGTAAAATCATGAGTTCCAACAAACAGTTTCGCACATGCTTTCATTCTGTCAATGTCCAGCGGATGGCAGTACTGGTATGCAGTATCCTTTGTGAATACATCATACGGTCCATCATTGACTCGATATGTGTACTTCTTCATGCGCACGCTGTGCCTTGCGTGAAAGGTATAAGGCACTTCCTGCACATCCATGATATGTATATCTTCCGGAAGGAATGCGTTGATTGCTCCCATCCACCTGAAAGACGACATATCTCTGTCTGTTTCAAACATGAATACCTGTGCTCTTGCTGATACACCTGCATCCGTTCTGCCTGAGCCTGTTATACTGACTTTCCGGTTTTCGATACGGGATATGGCAACTTCCAAGATGTCCTGAATACCATTCCTGCTTTTCTGTGACTGCCAGCCATCATATCGGTTACCGACATAGGAAACCGTACATTTCAACCGTTTCATAACAGAATGGAAACACCGATCATCGTCACAAGAATACACAGAGATCCACCAAGGAGAATATAGTCTCTTGCATGGAATTTCAATGTTCTGTATCTTGTTCTTGGCTCACCTGGGGCATAACCTCTTGCCTCCATGGCATTTGCCAGATCTTCTGCCCTTTGGAATGCAGATACAAACAGAGGTACAATCAAAGACAGAATTGCGCCAACCTTTTCTTTGATTGTTCCTTCCTGCATATCCACACCGCGGGACTGCTGTGCCTTCATGATACGCTGTGTTTCATCAATCAGATCCGGAATAAAACGCAGTGCAATACTGATCAGCATTGCAATCTCATGTGCCGGTACACCAATTTTTTTCAGTGGTCCAAGCAGATCTTCAATTCCAAGAGTCATATCCATCGGTTTGGTTGTAGCCGTCAGACATGTTGTGATCATGATCATCAGCAGCAGTCTTACAGCAATATACAGTGTCTGCATGACTGCTCCACTGTACAGTGTAAAGCTTCCGATCGTAAATAACGGAACGCCTGTTGTAACTACCAGTGCATTAATGACAAGCAGGAAACAGAGCATGAACAGCATCGGTTTCATTGCCTTCCAGATGAATCTGAAACTCAGTTTTGCTGTCATAATGACACATGACATCACAACAAAGATGATGCCATAACCGATCCATCCGGCATTGATGAAGATACTGATCAGCATCAGAAGCATCGCAATGATCTTCATGCGTGGATCCATCTTATGAATTGGAGAATCCAAAGGCATGTATCTACCAAGTGTAAAATTACCCATGACGCTTCACCTGCTTTCTGATTTCCTTAGCCAATGCATGTATATCAGCAATATCTGATGGAATTTCAAATCCGTTCTGATTCAGTGCATCTCTTGTACGGATCAAAGCAGGCGGCAGGATATTCATTTCCTTACACAATCTGGAATCTTCAAAAAACTTTTTCGCCGGCCCATGCATACGGATCTTTCCATCAGCCACAATGACAACATCATCGCAATAGGCAAATACCTGTTCCATGTCATGGGTGACAATCAGAACTGTCTTATGCATTTCCTTATTCAGACGTTCAAATAAACGCATCATCATTTTTGTACCAGCCGGGTCAAGTCCAGCCGTCGGTTCATCCAGAACAAGCACTTTCGGATCCATTGCCAGAATGCCTGCAATTGCAACTCTTCTTTTCTGTCCACCAGACAGTTCAAGAGGACTCTTTTCAAAGAATTCTTCACCAAGTCCTACCAGGTGTAAAGCCTGCTTTGCTTTCAGAACTGCTTCCTGTTCACTGACGCCAAAGTTTTTCGGGCCAAACGCAACATCCTTAATGACTGTTTCTTCAAACAGCTGATATTCCGGAAATTGGAAAACAAGGCCTACTTTACCACGCAGTGACTTCAGCTTCTTAGGCTTTTCTCCAGCAACAATCACACGATCCAGAATGCGGATCTTGCCTTCATCCGGTAACAGCAGGGCGTTCAGGTGCTGTACAAGCGTACTTTTGCCAGATCCGGTTTCTCCAATGACAGCTGTCATCTTTCCTTCTGCAATTTTCAGATTAATACCCTTTAAAGCCTGATACTGATATGGAGTACCGGCACTGTATACATGACTTACATTTTCGAATTGTATTGGCATAACTCTTCTACCAGTCCCTCCATCGTAATGTGTTTTTTCGTATGAATACCAAGCTTTTCAAGTTCTGCTGACAGCTTCATGCTGAAAGGAACATCCAGCTGTATTTTCTTCAGTTTTTCTTCATCAAGGAAGATTTCCTCAGGAGAACCTGTTGCGACAACCTTACCATCTGCTAAGGCAATCACATAATCTGCCTGTGCGATTTCATCAATATCATGGGTAATGGATAATACAGTAAGTCCTGTTTCCTGATGGATATCCATGATCACCTTTTTGATTTCATCCTTTCCCTGCGGATCAAGCATGGCTGTTGCCTCATCAAAAATCAGCAACTTCGGTTTCATCGCAAGTACGCCGGCAATCGCAACTCTCTGTTTCTGACCACCGGAAAGTCTTGTTGGTTCCTGGTGTAGATACTTTGTCATTTTGACCCTTTCTGCACTGTGCTCAATGATTCCCTGCATATCGCCCTGAGGTACATTGTGGTTTTCCAGACCAAACGCAATATCATCTTCCACTGTTGCACCGATAAACTGATTATCCGGGTTCTGGAAGACAATACCGATCTTTGACCGGATCTTTGCAAGGTTTTCCAGATTCAGTTCAAGTCCATCAATTTTTATGGATCCGGATGCCTTTTCCAGTAATCCTGCCAGCAGTTTTGCAACTGTGGATTTGCCTGAGCCGTTATGACCGATAATGGTTGTATAACTTCCTTCCGGAACGTCAAAACTGACATGATCAATTGTCATGCCAAGTTGCTGATTATAGGAAAATACGAGATCTCTGACTTCTATCATTGCCATATTATTCACCAAGGTTGGCAAGCAGGGATGACAGAGAACGTATTCTGCGATACTCTGATCCGTGATAATCACCTCTGCGATCCAGAATCACGGAAGTGATGCCTGCCTGTCTTGCCCCAGGCAGATCCATCTGTACATCTTCACCAATATACAGTGCTTCTTCTTTTTCAATACCTGCTTTCTGCAGAGCATATTCAAATACATCCTGACAGTTGCGATATGCCTGTACACTGTCACAGCCGATAACACCATGGATATGAAGATGATTTCTCTTCATTTCTACAGTCACATAATCTGCTGAACAGTCAGAAATAATATATACCGGTCTTCTGGAAAGGGACAGGAATCCTGGCAGTTCATCTGATACAGGGCTGTACATCAGACAGTTCTGTACCATGATCAGAACCTGTTCAACAGCTAAGCCAAGACGTATCTCATCCTTCTTTTCATCAAACATCATCCTCAAAAGATCTTCTTCTTTGATATAACGGTCTTTACTGTGACTGCATTTGTATGTTCGTAACGTCTGCTGAAACCATTCTGCAGCTCGTTTATAATCCTTTAAGTTACTGTTTTTCGCAAGTGTTTCAATAAACTGACGGTATTCATTACCCCGTCTTGGTAACACAACACCTGTATAGCTTAAAAAGATTGCTTTTATCATATAAATCATTACCTCTGAAACCGCAATATTATAGCATGGTCATTTCATGAAACATGATATTTTCGCATAAACTTCACGTTTTATGATATAAGTAAGCGATTTCAAATGTAAGCAGATATGATGTTACTGAAAATTCACTTTCAAAAAAGAGCATGCCCGATGCACACCCTGATTTTCTATCATTCTGTCTGAGAGATCAGATCCAGCATTTCCTCTTCTGTAACTGGTGCATTCCATACACCGATCGCATAAGAGAATTCCCCATCGACCCAGGATGCTACCTGAACACCAGATTCATTTCCCTTCATGGTAACAGTCAGATCACCAACCTGAACTTTATTGATGAAGGAATATTCAACACCATCGTTATAGAAACCGGATTCAAATACATCCTTGCCACAGAATTTGCCTTTGACTATCATCATACCCTGTTTGCCATTATCTTCGTCTATGTAATACAGGGAGTTGATCTGTTTTGTATATACTCTGTAAACCTTTGTTTCATAACCATCCGGTCCATCCGGATATGTCAGTCCGAATTCAGCAATACCTTTTGCCTGCAGATCATCTTCCAGATCAATCCAGATCTGCTGCTGAGACTGGCCAAACGGGGACTGCTGTACAATGACGCAAGCCTCTTCCCGATTGCCTTTGCCGAAATTGCTGACAAGCAGAACCACAATGACACCAAGTGCGGCAAGCAGAAGAACAAGAGTTCTCATCGAGATTTCTCTTGGCTGATTTCCAGAAGGCTGTCCATTCTGTTCTGCTTTTTCCTGTTCAATCACTTCTTTTTCCTGCTGCTCTGTTGTTTTTTCTTCCATGTTCTTTCCTTTCTCAAATAAAGAAGACATCCGTCTTCTTTATCTGTATTACTCTACTTCAAAGCTGTTATAGATACCATCCAATGCAATTGTCTGATTGGCAACATTCAGAATATCACTCGTAATCGCACCCGTC
This sequence comes from uncultured Erysipelotrichaceae bacterium, assembly GCA_945877405.1. GTDB lineage: Bacteria > Bacillota_I > Bacilli_A > Erysipelotrichales > Erysipelotrichaceae > Bulleidia. Next base: position 5,249 of record CAMCSA010000040.1, read on the forward strand.
TGTGCAAAGAATTTACGGGATACCTTTGCATCCATATTCTCCACTTCGATGGTGTATCCGGCTTCATCCATGATTGCAACAAACTGTTCCAGTTCAGCTGCATGAGCGAAGCTGACATGATGTGTGACGCAGACAAGCTCATCTTCACCCTTCAGTGTTTTGAATTCCTGATCCTTTACAAGCACTTCTTCAACAAACGCAGGCTTAAGATAAGGGAATACCGCACACACTTCCCTGACTTCTTCAGATTGTCCGCTCAGATCCTGTGCATCCGTTTCCTTTTTTTCATCTTCTTCAGATTCGATTGTGATGAAATGAACTGCATCATCCTCATCCTTTTCTTCATCTGCTTTTCCGGCATCTTTATAAAGCTTTACTGCAAGAGCTGCAGCAACACCAGCAGCTACAGCCAGTGCACCAAACAATGTTTTACGTGACATAGTCGTTTACCTCTTCTGTCTACTATTGTACCACAATAACAGCAACCGGTTTCATTTATGCGTTTTCTGCAGAATGATTATTAACATTTCTGCGGATCTGTATAAGACACACTGTTACCATGATGATGATTCCGATGATCGTGGACACTGTTACAAAAAGAAGCATTGCATTCAGTCCGAACATATCCTGCAATACACCACCAAGTACATTTCCCATCATGGATCCAAGTCCTGTTGTCATCATGCCGATCAGTGTCTGTCCCATGACCTGATCATCTTTTTCGCAGATATCCGCAACATAGTAAGTCAGTACACTTGTCAGAAGACCATAGGTTACACTCTGGAACATCATACCGATAAAAAGGATCATCAGATTCGGTGCCAGGGCAACAAGAATATTTCTGAAGATATAGCAGATCCCGGAAACAAGGATCAGCGGCATGGCATCAAAGCGTCTCATCAGTTTTCTTGTTACTGCCATGGCTGGCATTTCACTTGCTGCCATTGCAAATATCGCAAGCCCATATATGGTTGTATTACCACCCAGATTTTCAACAACATTGATGAGATATGTGGATAACGATGTTGAACCGGCAAAAGCAAATGCCCAGCCAAGCAGGATGAAAAACAGCGTTCTGTATTTGACAATCACACTGATAATGCTGCCGGATTTCTCTGTCTGACTTTTTTCTTCCCGATAATCCGGAAGCGTATTGACAAGAATCAGAAAAGTTACTGCACTGATGGCATATACCACCGACAGCCAGTTGGGATTGAGCCACTCAACAAGCAGCGAAAGAACAACGGCACTTGTTGCATAGGATACAGACCCCATGCCACGGGATAGTCCGAAATTCAGATCGATGCCTCGTGCGTTGTAGTTCATCGCAATCGTCGAAAGAAGCGGAACCGCGCACAGAAACATCGTCAGATTGGCTATATAGATGACAATCAGTGCTGCAGCCGGTATCGGCAGAAATGAAATCACAAGAAACAGAACAGCCGACAGTGCCATCAGCACATTCATCATCTTTGGAATCGTGATCTTTTCATGACTCTGTACGAAATTGGTTACCATTGGCGAAACAAACGTAATCAGTACACAGCTTGATCCAGTCACGACACCAATCAGTGTATTGTCCAGTCCCTTGTTTTTCAGATAGATTGCTACAAAACCGTTCAGGCTGCACGAAATCAGCCAGAACAGAATATGCAGGAAGTTATATTGCAGCTGCAGTCTTTGTTTCATACTTTTCTCCTATTAACACACAGCATTGTATACTTTCCCAAGATCAAAAAAAACAGTCTTTTCCTATGTTCCTAAATAAAAAACAGGTTTCCCTGTTTTTATCTGTGTGCTGCAAGATATTCAATGATCTGTACAGCATTGGAGGCAGCTCCCTTACGTACCTGATCACCACAACACCATAATACAAGGCCATTATCTTCAATCAGAGAAGGTCTGATTCTTCCGACGTAGACAAGATCCTGATTGCTTGTATATAACGGCATCGGCAGCTCTGTTTCACACATGACATCCCCACTGAAAGAAGAAATTGCTGCTGTTGCCTGTTCCACACTGATCTTTTCTTCAAATACAGCCTGAACACTGATGGAGTGAGAACGCATGACAGGAACTCTGACACATGTACAGTCAACCCTCATTTCCGGCATATGCAGAATCTTTCTTCCTTCATTCTGCATCTTCATTTCTTCGGTTGTAAATCCGTTTTCGTTATAGGAACCGATTTCCGCAATAACATTGCATGCAATCTGATCACGGAATACCTTATGAGTCACTTCTTTTCCTTCTGCGATTTGTACCATCTGATTTTCCAGCTCGTGCTGACCTTCAATACCTGCACCAGAGACAGCCTGATAGGTGGAAGCCACAAGCTTTGTAATCTTTGAAATGCGGGCCAATGGCGCAAGAGCCATCATTGTAATGATGGTTGAACAGTTCGGATTGGCAATGATGCCATGATGACCAAGTGCATCTTCACCATTGATTTCCGGCACAACAAGCGGAATATCCGGATCCATTCTGAAAGCACTGGAGTTATCAACATAAACAGCACCAGCCTTTTCGATCAGTGGTCTGTATTCCTTGGATAATGCATTGGATACTGCCCCCAGAACATAATCCAGACCATTCAGTCTTTCCTGACTGACAACTTCTACCGAAACTTCCTTTCCTTTAAATGGAATTGTCTTACCAAGAGAACGGGCAGAAGCAAACAGTCTGACTTCTTCCACTTCCATATTTCTTTCTTCGATGCATTCCAGCATCTGTCTGCCGACAGCACCTGTTGCACCTAAAATACCGATCTTCATTTTTCATTTACCTCCGCGATGAACTTTGTATAAATCGCTCTGACAGCTTTTTCAAAATCTCTGTTATCCACACCGACAACAATACACATTTCATCACCCGACTGGTTGATGGCACGGATATTGATTTCATGACGGCCAAACTCAGAAAGCAAGCGTCCGGATATGCCAGGAGAGTGCTTCATGGCTCTGCCGACAATCGCAATTAACGCAAGATGTTCATCAATGCGGATATCATCCGGTCGGATGACTTCACGCAGTCTTGCGACGATTTCATAAATGCATTCAGATACAAGTTCTGACTGTACGATGACAGATGTTGTATCAACAGTTGTAGGAACACTTTCCACCGATACACGGAATTCTTCAAAAACGGATAATACCTTGCGCAGATAGCCAACTTCAGTAGAACAGTGATTTTTAATCAGTGTAATGATTGTAAAATCCTTTCTGCCGGCAATACCTGTGACAAAATTCGGAGCTTCCAGAACGTCGTATTCACTGCAGTCATTCATGATCATCGTACCTGGATTATCCGGTTCGTTTGTATTTCTGACATTGATCGGAATGTTCTTGGAGCTTACAGGGAATACCGCATCATCATGAAGAACATTTGCGCCCATATAGCTCATTTCACGAAGTTCATTGTATGTGATGCGTGGAATACGCAATGGGTGATCGACAATCTTCGGATCTGCCACAAGGAAACCGGAAACATCCGTCCAGTTTTCATAGACATCCGCATCGATGACATTGGCAATGACAGAACCTGTAATATCAGAACCACCACGTGTCATGACCTTGATGACACCATTCGGCAAAGCCCCATAAAATCCTGGTATGACAACCTTGCGGCCAGGTTTTGTATGCTTGAGCAGCAGATCCTTCGTTCGTTCCATATCGATTTCGCCATCAAAACGGAAAGAGATGACATCTTTTGCATCCACAAAATCCGCATTCAGATATTCTGCCAGCAGTAAACCGGTCATATATTCACCACGGCTGACAAGATAGTCTGTGGATACATCAAGGGTCATCAGCTTTTCCATGTTTTCAAACTCACGATCCAGATCCACCTTCAGATTCAGATCCTTTTTTATGCCATAATACTTTTCCTTGATTAAGGAAAGAATGGAATCATAGGATACACCATAACGTACATGGGCCTGGCACAGATACAGAAGATCTGTAATCTTATGATCCTCTTTTGATTCCTTACCACATGCACTTGTAACAATGAACTTGCGGTCGGAATCACTTTCCACAATCTGTTTTACCTTTGCAAACTGTGTTGCATTGGCTACAGAAGAACCACCGAATTTAACAACTTTTATCATTTCTTCACCTCAATGACCATAACTCCCCTTGTATTGTCCGTCAGCTCCTTCAGCTTTGCATAACTGAGTGGAACAGTGATGACTGTATCAGCATCCACTTTTTCTGAAACATACTGCACAGGAATGCTGCAATTGCGGATATAACATGTAACTTCTGTGCTTTCATCTACACTGCATGCTGTAATGGAATGCTCTGCTATATCCGCCCCTGTTGCGATATCGAGCATGTCCTGTACAACCGCATGTGCTGTCGGCAACGATCCTGCGCCCTGTCCGGTAAACACTGCCTTTCCAAGTGTTTCAGATACACTGGAAATTGCGTTATAGTTGAGCGGCACAGATGCGAATGTGCCTCCCCTTGGCACAAAGCACGGCATGACACTGCACTGCAGTATACCATCTTTTTTCTCACCTTTACCCAGAAGTTTTATTGAAAAGCCATGTTCATTGGCATATTCCATATCCTTTTTTGTAATATTCCGGATTCCCCAGACAGGAATTTCCTGTGGATCCACATAACAGTCAAATGCCGCAAGACAGCTCAGAGCTGTTTTATAGGCAACATCATATCCATCAATATCATCAGATGGATCACGCTCTGCATACCCCAATGACTGCGCCTGCACCAGCATTTCATCAAACTCACATCCTTCTGCATCCATGCGGGAAAGAATATAGTTTGTCGTCCCGTTGAAAATACCTTCAAAGCATTCAATGTCATCAATTCTGCGGATTCTTCTGAGTTCTGCCATCCATGGAATACCTCCACCGACAGATGCTTCATACAGAAGTTTGACACCATTTTTCCGTGCCAGCTCAAACAATTCATCGCCATAGGAAGCAAGCATTTTCTTATTGGAAGTGACGACGTGTTTCCCGCTTTCAAGTGCTCTTTCCACAAATGTATGGGCAGGTTCCTTCCCACCCATACATTCCACAACAAGCTGAATGTCTTGATCCAGAATGATATCATCAATATTGCGTGTCATTCTGTCTTCAACCATTTCGTTCTCATCTTTGACGAGTATTCTTTTTATGCATAAACATGCGTTTTTTTTCGCATTCATATCATCTATGATACGACGTACACCACTGCCGACAACACCATGTCCAAGTAATCCGACCTGCATATTCTTTCCCCCTTTTGTTTTCATTTCAGAAACACACTTGTTTTTAAAACAAAAACATATTATCATCATTCCATAGTTCAGGCAAGGAGATTAAAAATGAACAGATACATCAGTTCAAGAAACAGAAACGATATTGTCACCGCCCACCAGGCCATCATCACAGGTCTGTCCAAAGACGGCGGTCTGTATACAATTGAAAAAATAACGGCGCATATTGATCCATCTGAAGTGCTGCATCTTTCCTATCAGCAGACAGCAGAAAAGATTCTTTCTGCCATGCTGGATGACTTTACAGATGAAGAAATGCATGCATGTGTAACAGGTGCATATGATAAGAAATTTGATACACCTGAAATTGTTCCTTTAAAGCAGATCAAAGATGGATGGCTGATGGAGCTGTGGCATGGCCCTACTTGTGCCTTCAAGGACATTGCTTTGACAATTCTGCCGCATCTGCTGACAGCATCCATCCGCAAAGATGATAAGAAGGAAATCATTTCCATTCTCACAGCAACTTCCGGTGATACAGGCAAGGCTGCTCTGGAAGGATTCAAAGATGTTCCAGGTACAGCTATTACTGTTTTCTATCCGGAAGTCGGTGTTTCCAGCATCCAGAAAAAACAGATGGCTACAACACGAGGAAAAAATGTTGATGTCATTGCGGTCAAGGGTAATTTTGATGACTGCCAGAGAATGGTCAAGCAGGCAACTTCAGATCCGCTTGTACTGGCATCCCTTGATGATGTATCCATATCATCCGCAAATTCCATCAATGTCGGCCGTCTTATGCCGCAGATCGTGTATTATTACACATCTTATGCAAAGCTTGTGGAAAGCAGTGCTGTTGCATGTGGAGATCCGGTCAACTTTGTAGTGCCAACAGGCAACTTCGGAGATATTCTTGCCGGTTATTTTGCCAAGATGCTCGGATTACCTGTCAACCGGCTGATCTGCGCATCCAATACGAACAACGTTCTGACAGATTTCCTGAATACAGGTGTCTATTCCACACACAGAGATTTCACTCCAACAATCTCTCCATCCATGGATATTCTCATTTCTTCCAACCTGGAAAGACTTCTGTTCATGGCATCCGGATATGATGATGCATTTGTATCTGAAATGATGTTGAATCTTCAGGAAAAGGGAAGTTATACAGTACCAGAAGATATCATGGCAAAGATCAGAGAAACATTCTGTGGTTACTGGACAGATGAAGATACATGCCGTAATACAATCCATGACCTGTTTGAAAGTGAACATGTCCTGATTGATCCACATACTGCAGTTGCTTTAGCCGCAAAGAAAAAGTACACGAGTGAAACAGGTGATGAGACACCATCCATCATTCTTTCCACTGCTTCTCCATATAAGTTCACTCATGATGTACTTGCCTGTATTGATGATGAAAACATCACAGATGACTTTGTTGCGATGGAAAGGCTCCAGCAGCTTTCCGGTGTCAAGGTTCCACCATCACTTGCCGCATTAAAAGATATGCCTGTCCGTTTCACACGTTCTATTGAAATCAGTGATGGTATGCAGGTTATTGCAGAAAGAATGAAGGAGATTGGAAATGTACACGATTAAAACACCTGCCACCAGTGCCAATGTCGGTCCTGGATTTGACTGTCTTGGACTTGCCTTAGAGCTGAATAACGTTTTCCAGGTGGAACTGTCCGACACCGATATTCTGGAAAATGTTGAAGAACGCTTCAACAACCAGAACAATCTGTTTCTGCAAAGCTATCGCAGAGGTTGCGAAAAGATTGGTGTCAGTGATCACATTCATGCCGTATTCCAATGCAATATCCCCGTTTCCCGTGGGCTTGGATCATCCTCATCCTTAATTGTCGGTGGTCTGATTGCCGCATCCGTTCTGCATGACCACGCTTTGACAAAACAGGAAGTATTTCAGCTTGCTGCTGAAATGGAAGGTCATCCGGACAACGTTGCTCCATGCATTTTTGGCGGACTGACAGCCTCTTCCACATCTGAGCAATGTTTTGAAACCATTTCACTCCCAGTTCATCTAGACTGGAAATTTACTGTATTCATCCCTGACTTTGAAGTCAGCACGGAAAAGGCAAGAGGTATCCTGCCACAGGGTTACCCACGCCATGAAGCCACCTCTAATACAGCTCATGCGATTATGATGCTCAAAGGTCTATCCAATGGAAATGATGCACTGATCCGTCATGGTAAACAGGACTGCATCCATGAGCCATACCGCAGAACATTGTTGCCTTTCTTTGATTCTCTGCAGAATCTGTTTGAAACAGATACCAATGGCATCCTTCTGATCTCCGGTTCAGGATCCACATGCATCGGTATCTCAAAGAAGTACCTCAGTAATCAGACAAAAAAGGCAATTGAAACTCTAGATGGAAATATATCCATCCAGGAACTTCCGTTATGTCTGAAAGGAGCATCTGTCTTATGAAAAAAGACTTTCTGATTGTCAATCGTAAAATTCTCCCGGATTATCTGGATCAGGTCATTTATGCCAGAAGACTTCTGGAAACAAATGAAGTCAGCACCATTACAAAAGCAGTTGAAATGGCTGGTATTTCCAGAAACACATACTATAAGTACAAGGATTATGTCTTTGAACCGGGAGAACATCAGTCAACTAGAAAAGCCGTTCTGTCCATTACATTAAAAGACAGAAGCGGTGCATTATCGTCTGTACTGCAGACATTAAGTGAATATGGAACATCCGTACTGACAATTTCTCAGGCAATTCCGATCAATGGGAAAGCAAATGTTCTTGTATCCCTTGATATTTCTTCCTCTACTTCCACAATGGAATCAATCATTGCCGCATTAAAGGATATCCCGACTGTACGTAAAGTACATCTGGACGCAATGGAATAGCTGAACAGGTGCCCATCAGAGCACCTGTTTTCTTATTCATCGATTCTGATGATCTGATCCTGTGGAATCAGATCGTAATCATACAGAACACGGAAATGATTGTTCGAAATGAGTCTGCGATCAATGAAATTTCCATCTTTCCCATGGCAGAGCTGATATATTTGTCAACTACCCGGCAATGAATTGCCAGGCTTGAAGAGAATGATCTGAGGATCATTCGCATCAACTTACCCGGATACAGCGATTCCTACAGTAACGATGCTACTGTATTTCTCTGCCAGTTAAGGGGCTGTTATCATAGCGAGTTGCCAGCTATGAGACAGGATTTACTGTCATACTCTAGTTAAGAGATATCGGTATACCGGATTCTTTCAGATAAAGAAGTCCGGTATTTTTGATGTTTATTGCCGCATTCAGATCTCGTATGTGATGTGTTCCACACTCAGGACATGTCCATTCTTCAACACCCAATGCAATATGGTCATCACCTGTGCATACATAACCACAGGAAGAACATGTCTGTGTGGTATTCTTTGGATTAACAAGAATACAGATTCTGCCATGCTTTGTGGCACACCATTCCAGCTGAGTCAGGAACATACGCCATCCACTGTCAGCTATGGCTTTTGCGACTCTGTGGTTTTTCATCAGATTTCTGACTTTCAGATCTTCCGCAAACAGGAAATCGTGGTTTTTAACTTCTCTGTCAGCTGTTCTTCTGATAAAGTCTTTTCTCTGGTTTGCCACATGTTTGTGTATTTCAGCCAGCTTCTGACGCTGTTTCTGGTAGTTCTTTGATTCGCTCAGTTTTCTGTTATCATTCTTTGCACTCTCATACATCCTGGATAACTTCCTTTGTGCTTTCTTCAGCTTCTTTTCAGATTTCTTCAGATACTTTGGTGTATCAATTACAGTTCCATCAGAATCTGTAA
>CAMCSA010000041.1 GCA_945877405.1 uncultured Erysipelotrichaceae bacterium
GATTATGCGTATTTCAAAGTGGGTGTTGAACTTGAAGTTGATTGAGGAATAACGGTTGAAGTGAAAAAGTAACATGCCTATTTTGCACAGCAGTTGCCTGACTAAGCATACTTTCTAGGCTCTGTAGCCATAGTCATTATACGCTTGTCAGCACTGCTGTGCAAAATAGGCATGAAAGGAAAACAGAATCAGCACCATCATGAAAGAGGAAATCTGAAGAATTATTTTGGTTAAGTAAAATCAGTCGGGGTTTTGAAAACAGGAAAATCCTCGAATACCTGGATGGAAATACAGTGCGTATCCAGGAGATCGGGAATTTTTCTCAGTTTGTCAGCTTGCCTGATTTACTGGCATCGCTTTCCATAATTTAGATCATGGTTATCAACAGTTCGCATGCAATAAGGAAGGAGGTGGCAGCTATGACAGTATGGCTGCTGACCCTGATTCTTTCAGCCATCTTTCTGCATCCTTCCATAAATAATCCAATCATTACAGATTCCGCAATGACCTGTAAGATCAGTATCATCCAGCATGGTAACATTCCATAAGTGGCAGATAATCCCTGTATACCGAAAATCCTGATCATTCTGACATATACGGGAATAAACACAGCAGTCCAAAGGCATATGGCGTGGATGATCATATTCTTTCTCTGTAATCTTTGAATCGGCGTTACACTGCATGTGCTTTTCTGCAGAACGATCATTCCTGTTTCCAGATCCTTACCATATGTCATAGACACGCTAAAGCACAGTCCGGATAAAACAAGCAGAACAGCTTGGGCAACTGTTCGTAGACCCTGTCTTCCACTGATCCATTCCAGAAGAAGTGTATCCTTGAAAAGACCATCCTGTTCAAGCAGATCATACTGTTGTTTTGCCTTGAAAAAACCAAGTCTTTGTTCTTCTGTGATATCTTTTGAACTGAGCACAAACTGTTCCTGCTGTATCAGATACATGTCTTTTTCTTCTGTTTTAACACCTGACAGCTGCTGTGCATACTGCTGATAATGCAGATCAACCAAGGATTTTGAAAGATGCAGTTTCGGCATCCATATTACGACCGCCACAATAACCGCAATCAGACATAACAGTCCTTTATGAATGATCCAGTACTGTACTGCAATGTTACCTGCAATTGAAGTGCTCATTCTGGAAGAGCGAGTAAATGAACTGTATGTTTTTCTGTTCAGTCGCGCATGTTTTACAAAGCGTGGAAGCAGAAAGGAAATTAGAACAGTTATCAATGATAGAACGATGATGATCAGAGTTCTGTTAACAGGTATGGAAAAAACATTCAGATCAATATATGAGCGCATCCATTCATTCACACCAATGATTCGAAAAGGATTCAATGAAGAAAGCCAGAGTGATGTGCTGTTAACACCTGTCACAGTAAAAGCTGAAAGCATTATTGCCAATACTGCGCATGCAGGCAATGGCGGATTGCATTGTACCAGTATCATGAAAAAGCCAGTCATACCGCATACTGTAAGCAGACGGACAACAAACACAAGCATCATCCAAGTACCTATGGAAAAATGGTATGGCACAAGCCACATCTGGTAAACGCTCTGTATCGGATCAGAAAGATTTCCTGCTCCATTGCAAAGGCTGATGAAGAGATGTGTCATTTCAACAACAGAAAACACAGCAGCAACACTGATATATACTGCACCACATTGAGTGAGCATCAGTCGTTTTCCTCCTCGCAAAGTCGGATTGATCAGATTGATGGAGGGCTGTGAATGATCGTATGATAACAGAATCATGCAGCTGCATATACCTGTAATCAAAGCGACAATAACAGAATAACGTGAAGAAAGGAAAGCTTCAGCACTTCCATGAAAGGATAAAGGAACTGTGAGAGTCTGCATGTTACGATAGCGTATCTGTGCCTTTTCCATGGAAGTAATCAGAAATTTTTCCTGAGACAGGCCAAGTGAAAGTTTCAGACTGTTTTCCTGAAGCAGAGCAGATATGCTCTGCTGGTAGTCCCTTTGTTGAAGCATGCGGGAAACTGTTTCTTTTTCTTCTGCCTCCAACACAGGCATATTTTCATGGGATGACAAAAAACCCTGAGGATCCTTGTAGTATTCCTGGATGATACGCAGATCATTGCCTGATTCTGATGTGTAAAGAGTGGAACAATACATTCCGGTTGTCAGAAGAATCAATGCTGCTGTACAGAGAATCATCCATCTGTTATGTAACAGTTTCAGTATTTCAAAACGCATGGACAGACTCTCCAAAAGAATACATATATACATCTTCCAATGAAGGTACAGCTTCTTTGTAAGGATATGATGGTGGGATTTCACGGATGATCCTTGCTCTGATGCCATTCATATCACGGACATATCCTGTGACTGTCTTCTGCGTATCTTCTTCAAACAGATCAATCATATCTTCACTCAGATGAATATCAAACACTTTTCCTGTGATTTTCCGGCAGAGACTGTTGAGGCTGCCAGAAAGGATCACATTTCCTTTTTTCAGAAAAATGATTTCCTTTGCGATGAATTCTATATCCGAAACGACATGAGTGGAAATCAGAACAATACGATCCTTGCTCAGACGTCCTATCATCTGTGATACGACATTTCTCTGCTTTGGATCCATACCGGCTGTCGGTTCATCAAGTATCAGTACAGAAGGATTGTTTAACAGCGCCTGTGCGAGAAGAAGTCTTTGTTTCATACCGCCGGAATAAGTTCCGATTCGATGAGATCTTACATCGTACAGTTCGACCTGTTTCAGCAGTTCAATGATCTGCATTTCTGCGTTTTTTCTGTTCATATGTTTTAATGATGCCATGTAGAACATGAATTCTTCAGCAGAGAAATCCGGATAAAAAGACTGAATCTGCGGCATGTAACCGAGGGAATGATAAAAGGAGCGACTGTCTGCAGTCACTTCCTTTCCACAAAAGAAAATCTTTCCTTCACATGCCTGCTGGTTCCCGGTAATCAGATTCATTAATGTACTTTTTCCAGAGCCATTTGGACCGCATAGGCCATAGACACCTGGTGTCATTATCAGATTGACATGATTCAATACAGATATATCTCCATACTTTTTTGTCAGATTTACCAGTTTAAGCTCCATGTCGTTCACCTAACCAATTACGTGATCAATTCTGCTTTCCAATAGATCCTGTTCACTGATCCATACGTCTTTTAAGTGACCATTTCCATTAGAAATAGAACCAATCTGCCCGTGCTCTGTCGAGTAAGAATAGCTCATTACCATGATCCCTGCTTCATCCAGCAGGGAAGGATACTGCTCTTTCAGGGTTCCATCTGCGCTGATCATGGATAAATGTGTTCCTGTATCATCTTTTTCTATCAGTCTGATATTTCGGCCAAAAAACCAAGCTCTTGAAATTGTTCCATCAGATGTATATACAGCCTGATCATCCATATTCTCCAGATTCAGTATATGTATCTTTTGCCCATTGATATATACAAGGTTTTCATGATCTATCAGCTGATGGCTGTCAGAAAAACACCGGAATCCATTGTCTGTATCTGTGATGTATACAGATTCTTCAGATTGAAGATCATATATGAGCAGCGTATCGTTGCGTGATAACTGTCCGTTAACAGACGCATTCATTTCGGTTTTCAGAATAACCGCTTTGTTCTGATACACACCAAACAGGCTGATATCCCCATCATTTTCAAGGATGATCTGGTGAGAGCCGTCCTTGAGATCAATCACATCATAATATCCGGTGCTCATCTGCTTTCCGGTTTCCAGGTCGTATTCCTGTCGGTTGATATTCACATACAGCTTCCCATATGAGGCACTCATTCCTGTAATTCTCTCTGATACTGAGCCATCATCTCTCATTTCATACTCTGCAATGATTTTTCTATTATTGCTGGAAGGGTCATGACAGATCAGTTCATAAGCATTGGATGAGTTGATACGATCGTAATACCAGTATCCTCGATATGATAAAAACAGATCTGCATTACCTATATAGCAGTTACAGGAAAGATCATTATGCAGGCATCCTGTGTTGAAACAGTAATACATAAATGTATCTGATATGGAAGGATCACAATACTGAACAGATGTTCCGATCTTCCAGAAGGCATCTTTCTGCCCGGTAGGCATCAGGCCTGAAAAAGACACAAATGAAGCAGAGATGTTTTCTCCATCCCAAAGGGATGATTCTGATGCTTTAAATAATGATGATGTATCCTGATCCTGATGCTCAATGATCTGACTGTCAGTTCTATCAGTAACAGAAACGTTATGTGTTGATGAAAAACAGCCGCTCAGCAGAAGCACTGCAGAGAGAGTTATTTTCCTGTATTCGCTCATATAACCACCTTTCTAAATCTGCAAATTAAACGCATTAAATCGTAAAAAACAATTCTATCAAGCCTGAAATCTCTGTCGATTTCCAGGGTAACCTGGTAAGTACTTATCTTTAAGAAAAGTATATAACTGGGGCAATATGTATTACAAGTTTTAACGTTATAGGAAAGAAAATGTTTCCTGAATCGCCTATGATTTGTGTTGTTTTGCCATAGAACATATCCTATAAATTTTGTTGAAGGAATATCACAGATACATTTCCTGTTTTGAATCTTGTGATCCATTAAGAAGCAGAATAATTTGGTGGAGACCTCAGTACTATGACACTGTGCAGTTTACAACGAACATGCAAGTCTGCATGGAATGTATGAATGTATTGCGCATCTGGATGTATTCTTAGTGGATTGTTGGAAGCAGGGAAGAAAGGCAATGTATTAAAAGGAAATGGTGAAAGATTTACCACAGATAGAAGCAACGAGATGTATGAGCGGTCTTGTCAGAGTCAGCAGGGCTGGCAGAGAGCAATTCTTTATATGGATATGATTCATGAATGGGATGCAACTCTGCTTCCAAAGGTACAGATTGATGTTGTTGTAGGAACAATTCCTGTTGAGTCTGTCATTGAAACAGCAAAGCAGGCTCTCTACACTGGTCATATTGGTGATGGTAAGATCTTTGTCTATGATGTTGCGAAGGTAGTCAAGGTCAGAACAAGTGAAGAAGACTTTGATGCATTAAGGGATGTAGAATAATTCTGATAATTTAATGAATAAACGGCAGAGTGTACTGGCATGCACTCTGTTTTTTTTTAGTGGAAAGATAATCCTTCACTTTCAGCATACCCTGTGGTAATAACAGTGTGTTATACTGATAAAAACAATCAGTGAGGTATCTTATGAAACTGATCCATATTCAGAAAACATATCATAACCGGAATAATACAGTGCATGCTTTAAAGGGGATCGATCTGGATCTTTCTACAAATGGAATTATTGTGATTCTGGGACCAAGTGGCTGTGGTAAGACAACATTGTTGAATATCATGGCGGGCAGACTTTCGTATGAAGGAAGAATAGAAGATGTTCCTTCCTTTGATTATCTGACGCAGGAGTTCAATCTGTTTGAAAATATGTCTGTAAAAGACAACCTGCTTCTTGTTTCAGATAATCGCGAGAAACTGGACTTCTACCTGGATGTATTTGACATGTCTGATCAGATGGAAAAGAAAGTAAAAAAACTGTCCAATGGACAGAAAAAGCGTGTTCAGTTTATCCGTGCATTACTCCATCAGCCAGGCCTTCTGCTTTGTGATGAACCAACAGCGGCACTGGATCGTGATAACGCTGTTAAACTCATGGATGAGTTAAAGAAACTGTCAGATGAAGTACAGATCATTCTTGTTACACATGATATTCTTCTCTCCAGACAGTACGCTGACCGCATTATTACCATGGAACAGGGTGTTATTGTGGGCGATGAGATCATACATGAAAAGGGAAGGTGTCATCATGGAACAGAAATCGAACATAAGACGGTAAAGGAAACCGCCCTGCTGTCTTACAGGCGACTGGTTTCTACTGTTACAGGTACATTGATGCAGCTGATGCTGATGATGCTTGCAGTATTGACGATGTTTACGGTATTCAACATGTATGCTAATGTCCGTGCGCAGAGTGACTATGCTGATACATTTAAACAGGCAAAGAATCTGATTGTATCCGTACCAAAAAACAGGGAAGCAAACCATACTGAGACCTATTCCGGCTATGCAGTCAAGTATACTGATCTGACATATTCTGATCTGTTTGACTACAGTCAGATTGTTCAGGCTGTACAGGATCATCCGGAAATCATTGGTGTGGAAAGCTTTAACAGCTACCAGTACCAGCAGGATTATGAGCTGGAAGATCTGAGATTTGAAGATGATAGCCAGGCATATCAGACATTTGATTTCCATGGAAGACAGTTTCCGGATTTTCCTTTGGAGTCTCCGTTTATCATCCGCAGTGATTTTGAACCATATGAGGATTGGGATGAGTATGTATCAAAGGAATACAGAAACTATTATTCCTCAATGGTATCGGTGTTTGATCTTGTTAATGGATATGAAGATCTGCCTTTGCTTGCAGGTACAATGCCGGAAGACGACGGTATCGTTCTAAGCAGAAACGCGGCGGATATGCTGATGGAAATTGATGGGTATACATCGTATGAGGAAATGATTGGAAAAACCATGTCACTGGCTTTACGCGGGTATCGGAATTCCGGATATTATCTGCTGGAAGGTCAGTGGCCGATCTCCATCATTGATGTCAGAATTGCAGGAGTGAGCAGTGTTGAAAATGATTTCATGACAATGGTGTTCTTCAACAGCGGTTTTGGAAACAATCCTGTGTATGATTACTTTGTCAAGGATCCAACGCATATGAAACTGCAGTATGTCCGCTTCCTTTTGAAGCCTGGAAGTGATTATGAAGGTGTGGCGGAAGAGTTGGATGCATACTTTGATAAGATCAATGTGGATATTTCTGTTTTTTCAGGACAGGGATTACGGGAAGAGGTCAGACCGTATCAGTCGCCTGCAGGTCTGGTTGTATATGCCGGTATTCTGCTTGTTGTGATTGTATGCGTGCTTGTACTGTATCTGTTTGCTGGAAGAAAACGGATGATCAAGGAAAAACAGATCATGGAGATCTATGGATATTCCATCATGCAGGAAAGCATGATCCGGAATGTGGCTATGACGATTCTGGCATTCATATTATCTTTGATTGTCAGTATTCCATTCAGTAAACTGGTTAATGATTTCGCTGCTGCACATTATTACCAGCCGTTTATGACATTCAATCTGCCGGTATTAATGCTGTTTGCCTGTGGTATGGGCATTGCAGTCATTCTGCTTGAAGCAGGGATGACACACAGGAGGCAACATGATCACCATTAACCATGGAACAAAATCATTTGGAAAACAGAATGTGTTTTCTGATATCAGTCTTAATATTAATCACCCAGGCATGTATGCTCTGTGGGGAGAATCTGGATGTGGGAAATCCACATTGATGAATATTATTGCCGGGTATGACAGGTTTGATGAAGGAAGTGTTGTGAGTGAAGGGACTGTCATGACAATCTTTCAGAACTATGAACTGATTGATCAGCTGAATGTGTATGACAATATTACCCTTGGAAAAGAATTTCCTGAGGGAAGTGAATCCATGCTGGAAGTACTGCAGCTGAAGGATTTGCTGAAACAGTATCCATCCGAATTGAGTGGTGGGCAGAAACAGAGAGTCGGTATTGCAAGAGCTCTGATTCACCAGCCATCTATCATCTGTTGCGATGAGCCGACCGAATCTTTGGATATTGAAAACAGACATATTGTCATGGATCTTCTCAAACAGTATTCGCGGGATCACATTGTCATCATGGCAACACATCAGAAAGAGGCAGTGGATCAGTATGCGGATCATGTCATCCGGATTGTGGATCATGGACTTGTATTTGAAGAAGGTACTTACAGTGATCGTACAATTGTTAAGGAAAAAGAAATACAGTATGACAGAAAGACCATCAATACACTAGTGCATCAGATTATCAGCAAAAAGAACAGGCTGTTTGTCCTTCTGTTTGCATTACTGCTTGTATTAGGGCAGGCTTCGTCTTTGATTCGTCAGGTTCTGTTTTATGTGCCGGATGAGCAGAGTACACTGATTGCGGATTATGTTTTTGTCAAATGCAGTGACACTACGTTAATGGAACAGGTGGGACTGTATGGCCCTGATCGTATTCTGGATTTTACAGATCTGAGATATGAGAATCAGGACTGGCAGGTCAATATATATCCATACAGCGGAAATCCGAAAGGACTTCAGATCAGTGGAAAGGATCCAACCGGTCTTTCCGTACTGATCAATCAGAATACTGCGGAAGCGTTGTTTGATGGAAAATGGGAAAATCAGACACTTCCATTATGTATGCTTGTTTCACCATATGTGGTGGATGTGGAAGCAAGTGTTTCAGGAGTGATTGAGGAACCGGATACAGGTGCGATGAATATCTACTATTCCATGCATGCGATGATGCAGTACATCAGCAATCAACAGACACGTGAAGGCCAGGATCTGGATCGGTATTTCCTGGAAACAGAAGATGATTATCAGGTGAAAGTGGGATATGACAGGATTCCTGAAATCTTTGAAAATGTAAAGGGAAGAAGGAATATTCAGATTACAAGTCCTTATTATGAAGAAAAACTGTATGAAAAAAACAAGGGGCAGATGTATGAATATATGTTTACCGCTATGACATTCATCATTCTGATCATGTTGAGTGTGTTTGTCTGTGTTGTTACGGGTAAAGATACGATAACAGCACAGAAATCATTTGTTGTACTGATGAGTCAGAATATGGATGAAAAGCTGATTCAAAGCTGTTATCTGAAGCAGAAGCTGCTCCCTGTTGTTATTGTGTGTCTTGTGGATGGATTGTCTGTCCTGATCCTGAAAATGGTGTTTCCATACATTTCTGCCATATCGTGCTTGTGTATGTCTGGGGTAGAACTGATTCTGTATATCTTGACACTGTATGTGTATGGTAGAAGACTCCGGAAGGAACAGATTTCAACAATGATGAAAGAAGATATCTGAAAGGGCTTGCATTATTGTAGCAACAGGGTTGTAAGATAATGTTATAAAGAAAAGAGGTACTGATATGAAAAACATTCTTAAAGCATGTGTTGGCTTATCATTTATGATGGCTACCGTAACGCCGATCTCTGCCGAAACATATGCTCTGACCCGCAATTGTCCTAGATGTAAGACGGGGGTATGTGAGCAAAGAACGAGAAGAACTTATGAACATGATGAAAGATTTCCTTGTTCACATGGGGCAAAATACGATATCTGTGCCGTTTATGAGGTTGTGACATACGAAACGTGTGTTGATTGTGGCTACTATGCTGAGTTATCTCATTATGAAGATCATGTATATAAAAGATGTACAAACTGAGTAGTTATGAAAAACTTATTGTCTATCATTGCACTTGCATGCATAATTACCTGTGTAGGATGTGCTCCAAAAAATGATAATAATCCACAGAATACTCAGCAGACACAGGGTGATCATCATCCTGACGCACATCATTAATCAGAATATGTAAAAGTATATAAGGTTTAGCCTCCGGATCCCTGATCCTTATGGTTCACCCTTCCAAAGGTGATAGACGGCCTTTGAATATCTTTATGGTGTAGTTTCGTAAGAGACTGCACCTTTTCATATGCATCTTCTGTTATGATCATGTTAAGGAGATCGTGTGAACCTGTAATTCAATCATTGAAACAAGAAAAAAGGATCTGCGCACCGACCAAAGTTTGTAGATCCCTGTTCACCAGAACAAAATCATGTTATTCAGTTTTAAAGGAAATGTCAACTGGGTAAGTTCTCAGATTGAATCAATATACGAAAAAGTAGATTCCACACACGCACTGATCAATGAACTCTCCATTTTACTCCAGTCACACTATAATCAATATCTTTCAACCTCTGATTACCTTTCGTGTTTGTGCCCGGAGTGTCATCACCTTCTACACTGCCATGGTACTTATACCAGATATGTTCTGATTGAGGGAGTAAAGATTCCTTTTAAAGTCAGAAGAGTCAGATGCCCTGTATGTGGTAAAACGCATGCCGTACTTCCTACATGGCTTGTTCCATATGGTCATATTCCTCTGCCTGAAATTATTGATATCATAAAGAAGAAAGAATCCATACACCATAACCAGGGGCGTTATCGTTTCCTTCGAATGTTCAAAGATCTGTGGGAGGAATTCATCCATTCTAACAACATATCATTAGACCTCAACATCCATAAGCAGTGTCTGCTGTTCGGCAGGCAGCCTTTCATGAGTCATTTACGATCAGGGTTCCATATATCATTCATTTCTTCCAACATAACTTTCATTTATTCATGAATCTTCTCACTGTATCCTGTCCCCATAGGAGGAAACAAAACAGTTATGATTAAAATATTCAAGTTTTGACTTGATGCGACAGGAAAAAAGTGGGGATAAAAGTGAAAAAGGACGATAAGAAAAGAGCACTGTTTATCGGCCTACCGAGTTTCCAACAGTGCTCCTTTGATTAATGGGTGTTCATTGATACTATATGTTTTTAATCTTTCTTCTAAGTACGTATATCCTTTTGTGTACTGCATTTTTTGAAAGATGTAATATCTTGAAAATATCTTCCACTTTGTAACCCATAAATAGCAGAAATGCTATATCAAGAGTTACTCTGTCAGAACTGTTTAAAACAAAGATGAGGTGCTTATCTTCCAGGCTATCAAGCAACGATTCCACAGAAAGTATTTCAATGACATCATATGTGGCTGTCATCGCGAAAAGTGCCTCCTTTGTTACATTTTCATGGGATTTATATTTCCGTTCCAATCGAAATGCCTGTTCATCATACGCTCTTAGTAGAGCTATTTTTTCTTCACTGAATCCGCATTGTCGTAGTTTTTCATCTTCTTTGTCCTTCTTCTTTTTCCATTTCTCATATTTTTTACCGTTGTTATACATTTTTAATTCCTCCTCAATGTATAGACAAAGAAGAGGGCATGTTTGAGCCTGTGAAATGAAGCAAATAACGATTTTCTTTTTGTGAAATGAAAACTTCATATGAAAACAACGTGAATACCGAACATATATTATAAAAAGAGAAATGGTGAGAAGCTGAATTGTAAAGCGAATAATTCCTATATAACCTAAAGTATTTGAAATGATATATTCGTGAAATTATTTGTAAAATTCTTTAATAAACAATAAAAAATAAACTGCAAGAACAGCATCACTTGAATATGACTCTTATTACTTATAAACTAGTTGAATTGGGATATATTTCCGCTGTTGAAGGGGAGGATACAGAACATGTTCAGACATTTTCTATTAACGTCTAAATCCATTGGAGTCAGATTTGCGGTCACCTATTTTTTTGTCCGATGTCTGTATCTGATCACCCCATTAACAACAACCGCTTTAATATACAGTGTTGAAATCAAAGATCGGAATCGGTTTATTGTACTGACTCTGTTTTATATTGTTCTGTTTCTTCTCACGCAGTGGATGGATTATCAGTCGGATATTGCTGAGGGAAACTGTTATACGGATTCATATCAGAATCTGTTGAAGCTGATTCGCAGAAAGATTGCAAACAGGGATTATAGATGTACAGAACTGTCGCTGGATGAAATCAATCAGCTGGTCGGGCAGGATTTTGAAAAGGCAAACAGGTACTTCTTTGTCGAAATTGTGCGGTTTGTGTATTATCTGTTTTCTATTATTTTCATCGTATCTGTACTTTTCAGTCAGTCCTGGCAGATTGCTGCAGTGATTGTTGTTTTGGCGGTTGTACTGATTACGTTGAATCTAAAAGCAGGAAACACGATTGAGGACAGTTCAAATGACTCTCTTGAAACAATGCGAACACTGAAAAGCATGGTACATGATCAGTATATGACAGACAGGGAATCACGGTTTTCTTCCATACAGCAGATCAATGACAGTCTTTTTGAGAAAGGGTTGAGTGATTTTCAGAAGAAAAATAAAAGAAAGAACAAAGAACAGGCATTCTATCTGAATATAGTGTCATATGGTTCCATGAACATGTTGATTACGTTTGTGATGATACTGGTATGTTTTTTCGTATTCAAAGGGAATCTCTCATTCAGTACACTGTATCTTTTCAACAGTTATGCTTCACAGTTGTGGAGTCCTGGAGAATTCATCTTTGAATTCCGTGCAAAGTACAAGGAGAATGCGCCGATCTTTGAAAAAATCAGAAAACTGTCATCCATGAAGGAGTCAGATGATCTGAAACAGACGGGTATGATTGAAAAGATAACATTAAAGGATTATGTCGGGACTGGAAAACATGGTGAATCCCTGCATCAGCCATTGAATTTCACCTTTGAGAAAGACCATCTCTATCTTGTGAAAGGAGAAAATGGAAGTGGAAAAACAACACTGATTGAAAACTTGCTTCATCTGACGGAAAGATACAGGGGAACCATTGAGTTGAATGGAAGTGACGAATGGATCAATGACTTTACATATGTGCCGTCAAAACCTTATATTTCAGAATTTTATAATGCGGAAATACATAAGGGATCGGATGGACAGAAGAAGTTCTTTCAGTTTGCAGATCTGACCAGAGAGGCAGGTACAGTCATTATCCTGGATGAACCGACAAATTATCTAGATACGGACAGGAAAACAGAACTGATTCAAAAGATCAACGAGCTGATCAGAGGTCATATTGTGATTGTCATTACACATGATCCGATTTTTGATGTGTACAAATGTGATTGTGATTCTTTGCAACTGGAAAAAACATCCTGATAAATGAAAATATATACTTGAACCAACATGTAAGCTAAAATATGTTTTCTTGGTTTTTGATGTGAGCATTGATTTAGTATCCTGTTATAGCTGTTGCATCTGATTCATCATTAAATGATGTTGTCACAATACTCTAATTATGTATGCCATAAATGATATAGCATATTGATACATTTCGGAGTTCATCATGAGCAAAATTGGTTATGTGCGATGTGGTTGGTTCTGATCTAAATATAGCCAGTTAGAGCTGCAGAAAGAAGACATCTGGTGAATAATGAAAAAGAAGCAGCCCCCATTACTGCTGCTTCTGATACTGGTAAGATCATAGAAGAATTGATGATTACCACACCCAAATTATAGCACTAGACATCTGGTTATTATGTGTCCTTATTGACCAATTTTGATCCCAGATCAACTAAAAAACCAACCCCAGGAGCAAAGGCATCTCGACAGAGTCTTACTGGCACGGCCAGCCCAGCTATATCCATCACAAGTTAGTTATGAAAGCAGAATACCTTAACTTCATCTGCATTTCAAGTATACTCATTCTTTATAAAATGCAACGGTACCACATTCATATGGATGATCCAGATACAAAGCATCTGGTCTTCCATCTTTTTTGATCATGCGTATGATCAGAATATCTCCTGCTGCACCCGTTACCATGATAATACCAAACAGGAATACAAACAGATTTGATGATATTACCCCGATTGCACATAGCAGAATACCAAGTAACAGATATGGTGCTATGGAACCGGCAATATAATATGTCTGTTTCAATGGTTGACTGCACGTACAGTATGGCGTCAACAGTTTCCATACAAATCCGAATGAAATCGAATGGAAATGATCTTCACAACATAACCCCCACACTAGTCCATGCAGAAGTTCATGTACTACAATACCAACTATCACCAAAGGTACCAGAAATATCATGGAAGTATTCATAGGCTTTCCTGTATTGAATACAATATACAGAAGAATCCATACAATGACATCCGGTGCTACTGCAATCATTCCCTTGATATTGGCATCCTTAACAGATATTGTCAGATCTTTCCTCTGATATCCTTCTTCCTGTAAATGGGATGCTAATGTATCAAATACAGCCGCTCTTTTGTTTTCCTTTTCGCTCTTTTTAAAGATTTAGTTGATATTTGAAAAAATCCCATAGTGATACTCAC
>CAMCSA010000042.1 GCA_945877405.1 uncultured Erysipelotrichaceae bacterium
TTTCCCATTCTGTTCTCCTTCAATACCTGTATTATACTGTAGAATCCCTTATGATGCCTGTGCCGAATAAGCTATGGTTTTGGAAGAGGGATCTTATGTACAAACGGATATTCTGCATGCAGTACAGGTAACGTATCAGAAGAAACGATTGAGAGATACATTGAGAATCAGGGATAGTCAAACCGCCTCTGAAGAGGTGTTGTTTCCTTTAATTTTTATGAAAAACAGATCCCAGTATACTGAGATCTGTCTGAAAGAAGTGTTATGCTGTTTCTACTGCCGGTTTGGCATCTGTATCAACGGAAGGTTCTTCCTTCTTTTCTGGAAGTCTTCCATAGATTTCACTCATTCTGTAGAGCTTTGCAGCAAGGGCATCTGTGAAGTGCTTCTTTGATGCACGCCATGTCCAGTTGCCACCTGTAGTAGAAGGAATATTCATACGTGCCTTGTCATCAAGTCCGAGAATATCCTGCATCTGTACAACGCAAAGCTGTGATACAGAGCCATAGGAAGAGCGGATAAAGCCCCAGTTGTAGCCTTCCTTCTTATCCAGATGGAGGTATTCAATTGCACTTTCTGCAAATCCTTCTGGAGAATCAGTCATCCAGCTCATAATTGTCTGGTTGTCATGTGTTCCAGGATATACAACGGAGTTTGGTGTATAAAGGTGTGGCAGATAACCGGAACCGGTATCACGAGGGTCAAACGCAAACTGCAGAACCTTCATACCAGGATATCCTGTATCCTTAACCATCTGAATGACTTCAGGAGTCAAAAAGCCAAGGTCTTCGGCAATGATATCAACCTTTCCGATTCTCTGCTCAATGGTACGGAACAGTTCAGCTCCAGGACCTTTCTTCCATACACCATTACGTGCAGTTTTGTCACCATAAGGGATGCAGAAATAGGATTCAAATCCACGGAAGTGGTCAATACGCAGAACATCGACAAATTCAAACTGATAGCGTACACGATTTACCCACCATGTATATCCATCTTCTCTGAGGCGATCCCAGTCATACAGAGGATTTCCCCATAACTGTCCATCTGCAGCAAATGCATCCGGTGGACAGCCTGCAACACCTGTCGGCTTCAGTTCTTCATCAAGCTGGAAGAACTGTGGAGATCCCCAGATATCAGATGAATCAGGAGATACATAAATCGGAACATCACCAATCAGGCTGACACCACGAGCATGAGCATATTCTCTCATCTTCTTCCACTGCATGAAGAACAGATACTGAATACCGATGTAGAAGTCAACATCTTTCTGCAGACGTACTCTTTCAGAAACTAAAGCTTCGCGTCTGTGCATGCGGATATCTTCTTCCCACGTTGTATATGCCTGACCGCCATGTGCGTCCTTTTCAGCCATGAACAGTGCATAGTCATTCAGCCAGTATGCATTGTCACGCAGGAATGTATGATAGCCTTCCGGTCTGACTTCCGCAATTCTTGCTACAGCCTTTCTTAATACCGGAAAGCGTGATGCATATAACTGTCCATAATCGACTCTGCCTGGATCAGATCCCCACTTTTCATTAACATATTCTTCCTTTTTCAGATATCCATCTGCACACAGATCATCCAGATCAATGAAGTAAGGATTACCTGCATTGGAAGAGAATGACTGATATGGAGAATCTCCATATCCGGTAGGACCAATCGGCAATACCTGCCAATAGGACTGACCTGACTTTTCACAGAAATCAATGAAGTCACGTGCAGCCTGTCCCATAGTGCCGATTCCATATGGAGACGGCAGAGAACTGATCGGCATCAAAATACCAGCACTTCTTTTCATATAATACCCCTTTAACCTTTGACAGCACCAGCCGCAACACCCTTGATAATGTACTTCTGGCAGCTGAGATAGAAGATGACAACAGGAATCAGAGCAAGAATCAATGCTGCCATGATCGCACCCATATCAACTGATCCGTAGGAGCCCTTCATGTACTGAATGACAATGGAAATTGTCTTGTACTTGTTCAGATCCAGTACCAGGTATGGAAGCAGGAAGTCGTTCCAGATCCACATTGTCTGCAGAATACCGACAGAAATATAAGTCGGTTTCATAATCGGTACTACAATCTTGAAGAATGTCTGTAATGGTGTACATCCATCAATCATTGCGGCTTCTTCAATTTCAATCGGTATGGATCTGACAAATCCTGTAAACATGAATATTGCAAGACCTGCGCCAAATCCTAAATATACTATAATAATACCCCAAGGATTGGTTAAATGTAACATATTTGCGACTAAAGATAATGTATACATGACCATCTGGAATGGAACGACCATACTGAACAGGCATAATACATAGATCAGTTTGGTCCACCATGTCTTGACACGTGTAATAAACCAGCCACACATGGAGCAGAACAGCAGTATAGCTGCAACAGAACCGACTGTAATGAATACAGTCCATCCTACTGACTGAAGAAGACCATATTTGTCAATTGCCGCAAGATAGTTTTCTGCACCGACAAATGTTTCCGCATTCGGAAGTTCAAAAGGCATCAGGTTAATGGAGTTTTTGTTCTTAAAGGAATTCCATAAGACAACAAATACCGGCATCACCCAGAAAATACACAGGAAAGAAAGGAATGTTGTTCCCATCTTCTGGCTCATTGTGCTCTTTTCTTTCATATTACTGCTGAACCTCCTTCTGCTTTGTGAAGTACTGCTGCAGGAATGCCATCGCCATTACAATAATGAAGAAGATGACAGCCTTTGCCTGACCTACGCCTTCAAATCCGACACGGCCATAGAATGTGTAATAAATGTTGAGTGCCATGAGTTCTGTCTGTTTCATTGGTGCACCACCTGTCAATGCCAGGTTCTGATCGAACAGCTTGAAGCCGTTGGTCAAAGTCAGGAATGTACAGATTGTAATACTCGGCATCATCATTGGAATCGTAACTTTAAACAGTTTCTGCCATGAGGAAGCTCCATCGATTTCAGCTGCTTCCATGACATCTGTTGGAATTGCCTGCAAACCGGAAATATAGATGATCATCATATATCCAATCTGCTGCCAGCATACAAGGATAACCAATCCCCAGAAACCAAGACGTGCATCCAGGTTCAGGGCAGTATTGAAATGTACCAGAATACCGGAGAAGATCAGCTGCCAGATATAACCAAGCACGATACCACCGATCAGGTTCGGCATGAAGAATACGGTACGGAAAATATTTGTTCCTTTCAGTTCTTTTGTCAGAGCCATCGCAATCGCAAAAGCAATGACATTGATCAGAATGATTGTTACTGCTGCAAAAGCAACCGTCAGAAAGAAGGAATGAAGATATGTCTGATCAGCCAGAAGTTTTGCATAGTTGCTCAGACCTACCCACTGCGCATCTTTGACAGTAGTGAATTTCGTAAATGACAGATAGATGCCCATCGCAAACGGAATAACAAATCCGATCGCAAAGGCGGCCATGACCGGAAGTGTAAACACCGGCCAGTACTTTTTGATGTTTTTCTGCATATTGACCCCTAATAGAGTATTTCCATAGTAATAAGAAACAGGCCAGGTATACCCTGCAACCCAGCCTGTTTCGTGCATATCCTTATTTCAGATATCAGTAATGTGTAAATCAGTTAGCTGTAAGAGCCTTTTCTGCTGCCCAGTTGTCTACGAATGCCTTTTCAACTGTTGCCCAGTTAGCATCAGTCTGATCAGCTGCATAAACTGTCAGAGCCTGACCGAGAACGTTCTTCCAGTCTTCAGATGGCATTGTTGTGAAGTTCCAGGAAACTGGAGTAGCTGTGTTAGCATTAGCGAGGTTGAACAGAGTGTTCTTGGATTCAGGATTAGCCTTGAATGGGATGTTGAAGCCCATCTTTTCGCCGCTTGTCATGTATTCAACACCCTTGTCAGATGTTACACACCAGTTCATGAAATCAAGAGTTGCCTTCTGATCAGCTTCAGAAGCCTTGCCGTTTACACACCAGAAGTTTTCTGTACCCATGCAGATACCCTGGTTTTCATCATCAACACCGAAGTAGATTGGCAGATAAGCGAGGTTTTCATCGCCGATAGCCTTTACCTTGTCATATTCCCAAGTACCATTCTGGAAGAATACAGCCTTACCATCGATGAATTCTGCTTCAGACTGGTCGCCTGTAGCTGTGGAGAGCTGAGAAGGATCGATTGTGCAGTTGTTGATGTACAGATCCCATACTGCCTTGTAGTTATCCAGGTAAGCACCTGTCAGTTCATCCTTGTTGTCAACACCGTCTGCCTGATATTCATAGTACAGAGGGAGGTTAGCCAGATGAGTCTTGAATCTCCAGTCAGAGGAGCCATCCATACCTGCGGATGTGAATGCGCTGAATCCCAGTTCATCCTTACGCTTTGTGATGTCTTCAGCAACTTCCTTCAGCTTTGCGAAAGATGTGATTTCAGAAGCATCATATCCAGCTTCCTTCAGCAGCTTGTTGTTTGTGATCAGACCATAAGCTTCAGTAACGTAAGCAATACCTGCTACCTTATCGCCATCCATCAGTTCATATGCCTTGTTTGTCAGCTGTCCTTCAATATCAGAACCGGACAGATCAGCACAGTAGTCCTTCCAGGAAGCAAGACCTACAGGACCATTGACCTGGAATAATGTAGGAGCGTCCTTCTTAGCCATTTCAGACTTCAGTGTCTTTTCATATTCGCCAGAAGCTGCTGTCAGAACTGTAACCTGTACACCTGTTTCTGCTGTGTATTCCTTAGCCAGTTCCTGCCAGTATTCATCTGCTTCAGGCTTGAAGTTCAAATAGTAGACCTTACCGGCAGCATCGCCACCACCAGTAGAAGTAGATGCAGCAGTTCCGCCACATCCAGCGAGCATTGTAGCTGCAAGAGCTAATGAGATAAACTTCTTGTTCATTTTATCCTCCTTGAACAAAATATGTATGTATTGAAGTATGGCGATCGGTCATGGGGTTCCTCCGGATGAACCCCACAACAAGGGATCGTGCATTGCTTGTTAATGTGATGTGGAAGTAAATCAGTATTCCAGATTTCTTCCGTCGGCGTCGAATACATGAATGACTTCAGGTGCGAATGTGAAATTGATTTTTTCACCCATCTGGAATGTTCTTCCAGCATTGCTCATGGTATCGACGATGATGATGCCTTCCTTACCATTGACATTGATGTGCAGGTTGATCTGAGAACCCATCATTTCACTGACATCGATCTTGGCTGGAATCATCTTACCTGGCACTTCTGCCAGTTCGATATGTTCTGGACGTACACCAACTGTAACCTTCTGTGCCTGTACTCCACGGGCTGCCATCTTGGCTTCCTTTTCAGGGGAGAGTTCAATTCTTGCCCCTTCAACTTCAACATAGTACCTGACGCCATCCTTGATGAGTTCACCATCGAAGAAGTTCATGATTGGAACACCGATGAATCCTGCAACGAAGATGTTGATCGGATGTTCATAGACTTCCTGTGGTGTGCCGATCTGCTGAACAACACCATCTTTCATGATGACAATACGATCACCAAGTGTCATAGCTTCCGTCTGGTCATGTGTAACGTAGATGAATGTTGTATCAATACGCTGTCTGAGTTTGATGATTTCAGCTCTCATCTGGTTACGCAGTTTCGCATCCAGGTTGGATAATGGTTCGTCCATTAACAGAACCTTTGGTTCACGAACAATGGCACGTCCGATTGCGACTCTCTGTCTCTGACCACCGGATAATGCTTTCGGCTTACGGTCAAGATACTGTGTGATATCCAGGATTTCCGCAGCTTCGTTAACCTTTCTGTCAATTTCATCCTTTGGCATCTTACGAAGCTTTAACGGGAATTCCATGTTCTGACGTACTGTCATGTGTGGGTACAGAGCATAGCTCTGGAATACCATGGCGA
Organism: uncultured Erysipelotrichaceae bacterium; assembly: GCA_945877405.1. GTDB lineage: Bacteria > Bacillota_I > Bacilli_A > Erysipelotrichales > Erysipelotrichaceae > Bulleidia. The sequence goes on from CAMCSA010000042.1 coordinate 5,888, forward strand.
TGTCACGGTCCTTTGGTTCAACATCATTAACTAAACGGTTGTCAATATAAAGTTCACCTTTGGAAATTTCTTCCAGACCTGCGACCATGCGAAGTGTTGTGGATTTACCACATCCGGAAGGTCCAACCAGAACGATGAATTCCTTATCCTTGATTTCAAGGTTGAAATCATCTACAGCAAGAACACCTTCATCCGTTACCTTCAGATTGTGCTTTTTCTTCTTGTCGTTGTTTGGATAGATCTTACAGATGTGCTTCAGTTCTACTGATGACATGTTTGATTTTTCTCCTTGCCCCGCAAATTGCGGATTATGAGGGTGGCGTGATATGTTGCCCTGCGCCATTCCCTTCTGGCTATTTTGAATTCAGATCATGCATTACCTGGATTCAGTGGTGTAAGCGATTACATCTGAGTACATTATATGCTCGTCCCATAACATAAGCAACACTTTTGTGATAGTTTTGTGTAATTTCGTGAGATATTTGTGAACGTAAAATGTAAACACTGTGTAATATGAAAAATCAAGATGAAAATGAATTTCACTACATATTTATAAAATCAGGCATATTAAAGCCTAATTCCTTTCATTCAGCAATTTTCATAAGTATTTTCATTTCATTCTATACTCATGAATGAAACAAACATTCAAAAAGTGGCAGTCAAAGCCACCACTTTATTGAGAATCAATGATTATTAATCAGTTGCATCTTTTTCTGAAACGGATGATACCAACAGCCGCAACAGCAGATACAAGCATCAGTGACATCCAGAGTACATTCTGAGAATGATCGGATGTGTCAACTACAGTCTTACCCTTGTAAGATGGATCTTCAATCTGTTCATTCAGTTTGAATGTTGAGAAATGACTTACATAGACTGTAGCAGTATCCTCAGCAGTATTGATTTTCAGTTCATCATCGTGCAGATAAGATGTTCCATACTCATCATTGCTGTGAACAACTTCCTGAACTTTCATTCCATTTAATGGAAGTGTTACTGCAACTTTCAATCCCGGATTCTGTTTCAGAACAGTATTGATATCCATGTATGATACAGTACCATTTTTCTGTGTAATCCTGATCACAGGTGTAATGTCATAAGTAACTGACTTCTTGCCTGTTGTTGTCAGATCAGCCGCGTTAACTTTCTTAGATACAACAACATCAACTGATTCTACAGGGGCTACTACAGGAAGAACCATATTTTCAGTTGCTACGTTAACAGCGATCTTTTCCTGCGTGTTTAAAATAACCTTCGCGGTATTGCTGGAAATGCTTTGAGCTATTGAAAAACTAGCATTTTGCTGTACTCCACAACCTGTACATCTGTTCTTCTCGTCATATGTATGTTTCTGCTCTTTTTCAAAGATAAATTCCACACCGATATAATCTCTGGATTCTTCACCGAGCGGATCAATTACCAGGTCAAATTCGTATAAGCCATGATCACCAACCAGCTTTTCTGTCTTCTCGCCTTCCGCCTGTGGTTCTCCATAAGCAGTATCACCAACAATTGCAGCAGTCATAACCTTACCAACAACTGTGTTCATATACAGTTTTGCAGCCTGTTCCTTGCTTGTACGTTCAATGATATATTTGATCTGCGCTCCATCATAAGCAGTCTTCTTAACGGTAACATCGCTCAGCAAAGGAATGATACCAGTAAGTCCATCGATATAAACTGAAACCATGCATTCATTTCCTTCAGGCTCCAGAATATAAAATTCATTCCAGCAAACATCTAAGAACCAGTTTTCAGATTTTTCCTGATTCAGATCAACAGTGAATTCATAGCCATTATCAACTTTCGTCAATTCCACACGATTCACACCAGTTCCACCTTCATAACCAATCAGTACGCCTGGATTATAAATTTTATATTTTTGTGGAGAAACAATTCTGAATGTGTGCTTTCCATAAACATTTTCATAGTCAGCATTGAAAGAGATCTTCTTTCCATCCATGTAGATTTCACCTAAAGCCGGATTCTCATCAAGGACATTGATATGCAATCCTGAAGGCATTTCCTCTTTATATACCAGTGCAAATCTGGAGAAAGAATCTGTTGTGAATGTCAGCTCACCTGTTTCAGGATTGTACTGTGTTCCATCCAGAACTTCATATGTACCATCATGTTTTTCATGCATGACCTGAATATCAGCCTGACCTTTTGGTGCAGAAAGAGTTACAGTAGCAGAGTTATCACCCATCTCTGTAATCGGTTCTGCCCAATAATCTGTATCAGTACCTTTGTACCATACCTGGTCCATACCGATTTCAACGACATTATTTACATAATAGTCATTCATTTCTGCAGGAATTGCTTCTTCGAATTCTTGTGTGCCTGTATTTACATCATTAACATTAACAATGACTGTACCTTCGGTAATAACGTCACCATTTAAAGTTACAGATCCATCTGTAACAACAGTGGAAGATGATTGAACCTTATCATCTGTTTTTTTGAATGATGCTCCTAAATGGAAGTTTCCTGACTTTACAGGGAATGTGAATACAGATTGCTGTGATTCATCTGCTAAAAATGTCGTATCGTTTAAATTTGTTTTATAGAGCTGATAACCATATTCTGGAACCAGCTTCACAGTAACAAGAGCACCTAACGGGAGTACTGCGCCACCCTTGAGATCATCCTGATCCCATGTTATCCATTCAGGCAATTTATCAGCAGAATACGTATCGTCATTGTATACTATTTGAACAAGTTCCATTCTACCATTGCCAATAAGCTCATCGTCCTGTACATTTTCGCCTGCTTCATATGCCCATTTCAGATTTCCTACAGGCATTTCACCAGGTTCAAATTCTGTTGCTGTGCCTGTAATTGTGTTTTCTTTATCTGCATTAAGCGTGACGTTTGGAATCACAATCTCATATATCTGGTCTTTATTTGCTTTCAGGTACTCTCCCGAAGTTTTTGGAAGATAACCACTATATTCATTTCCATTAATAGTTAATGCTTCCAGTTTTTGATTAACAAGCCAGGAAACAGTAATATCTACAGCATCGATTTTATTGCCATTTTCATCAGTTTTCTTGTTGTATCCAACTGTATAAGTTTTTGTTTCAACTTCTTCATGCCCAACAGTATTAGAATCATTTATTCTAAACGCAATATTACCATCCAATTTTACTGTTGCAGAAGAATCAGTATTAGACGGCTGTTCTGAATTTCCACCACCTTGAGAATTATTCTGTTTAACTTCTACAGCAAAAGTCAGTGCAACACTATTAGGATAACCACCGTTGTTAGTTCTTGCAGAAAGACTTGTAGTTCCATTATTTACAGCAAGTTCTACATTAAATCCATCTTCAGCTGTTACCTTTGCAATCATTGTATTAGGATTAAAATTCGTCAATGTAATGATATCCTTATCTGTAATATCATTCGTACCTTTTTTATCTGATTTAACCGTTACACCATTAACAGTCCATTCACCCTCACCAAAATTTACAGAATGTGTTGGTACTTCAGCAAATCCAAACTCCAGTTCAAATTGTTTATCATCGTCTTTAACAAAATCATTCAAATTAATGGTATAACCATTTTCTGAAGTAAATTCATCAATCGTAACATTTGCATTTTCGCCGTTTGAATTTATTACTGAACTATTCTGATACATTAATTTGACGCCTCTTCCTGTGTCAACTGTATACTTATTTCCAGGCACCAATTTAATCATAATAGATGTTGCAGTATTATCTAATCTGATACTTTTGTACGCACCTGCAGCATCACTTCCTTCAGTTGCTGGTACATACTCTACAGTTCTGAAATCATCCGCACTAGAGGTTTTATACTGAATCGAACCACCATTACCTGCATTACTATGACATGTGAATCGTACTTCATATCCAGTCTCCGCACTCACATACACCCCTGCAGATCCCGCAAGCATGCATAGTACAGTGAAAACAGCCAGTGCTTTTGTTTTCATTGATTTTATGAATTTCATAAAGATATGCTCCTTTCATTCACACATATTTTATCAATTCAGTTATCATAAAAATATGAGTTACCGTTTTGACAATGTGACTTGATGGTAATAATGAAAATGATATTTGCACATGTTTTACAATATTTACTGTAACTTACATTCCGAGGTAATACATCATGTTATTCAAAGATCAGTTAAACATCTTTATGAAGGAAACAGGCTGTAATGCAAAACAGATCAGTGAACTCAGTGAACTGTCTACAGCCACTTTAAGCAGATACAGAAATGGAGAACGCGTACCAGAAGCTTCCAGCAACACATTATCAGCCATTGCTAAGGCACTGGAACAGCTGTCCTCGATCACTGACTCTCCTTTACAGCATCAGGAAATACTGGATGCATTCCTTGCCTGCAGTGATATCCATATATCCGATAATGAATCATTCCGTAACAGATTGAATTCATTAATCGATACACTTGATCTGAGCATTACAGATTTATGCAAATCCACAGGTTATGAAACATCTGCATTCTTCCGTATCCGCAGAGGTACCCGTAATCCATCTGATCCGATCCGTCTTGGTCAGGACACAGCCTCCTACATCACAAGAGAATGTACTGATGAGGCAAGAACAGAAAAACTGAATGCTCTGATCGATGGATATAAGGATGCAGACATGTCTCAGAGGTTTGAATATCTGTTCCACTGGTTAATGGAAACAGAACAGAAACCGATCAATGATATGGAATCATTTTTGAAAAAACTCGACAGCTTTGATCTGAATGATTTCATTGCATCCATTCACTATGATGAGATGAAAGTACCTACAGCTCCATTCCAGTTACCTTCCTCCAGGTACTATCACGGTTTACAGGAAATGATGAAAGCAGAAATTGATTTTCTCAAAGCTACGGTTCTGGCTCGCTCAAAGCAGGATGTCATCATGTATTCCGATTTTCCGATGGAAGAAATGTCCAAGGATGCAGAATTCCCAAAGAAATGGATGTTCGGTATGGCTATGATGCTGAAAAAAGGACTGCATCTGAATATGATTCATAACATTGATCGACCGATGCATGAAATGATGCTGGGGCTTGAAAGCTGGATTCCAATGTATATGACAGGTCAGGTGTCCCCATACTACCTCAAAGATACACAAAGTCAGATCTTTCATCATCTGATCAAAGTATCCGGAAGCGCCGCATTGAATGGAGAGGGTGTTAAAAACCATCATTCAGATGGCAGATATTACCTTACCAACAACAAAGAGGAAGTCAGATATTATCGTAAAAATGCGGAATACCTGCTGGAGCATGCAAAACCGTTAATGGAAATCTTCCGACTTGAAAATGCAGAAGGATTCCAGAAAGTACTGGAAGAAAGCTACAATGAAGCAGGCAAACGCAGAAACATCCTTTCTGCACCTTCCTTATTCACAATAGACCATGAATATCTGAAAACATTGCTGGATGAAAACAATGTTGATAGCACAATGAAGGAACAGATACTCACCCATCATCTTGCATTACAGAAAAAGATGAAACACGTACTGGAAACAGATGAAATCGTAGAAGAACTTCCATATATAAGTGATGCTGAATTTCAATCCAATCCACCATCTCTTTGCCTTTCAGATCTTTTCCCAGGTACAGATATTCATTACACAAAACAGCAGTACCAGGATCATCTTGCCATGTGTGATGCATATGCCAGAATGCATTCCGGTTATCACATCTCCTTATCCAGAAGAGCTGTGTTCCGTAATCTGCAGATCTTCATCATCACAGGTAAATATGTCATTGTTTCCAAAAATAACAGTCCTGCCATTCATTTTGTCATCCGCCACCCTCGCCTTTGTTCCGCAATTGAAAACTTCATCCCACCAATGGTAGAAGAATAACAAAAACATGGTGACCAGTTCACCATGTTTTGATTTGCTCAATGATACTGTACAGCTCTTGCTTCTTCCTTTTTCAGCCATCCGGAGAACAGGTAATAAAGACCTGTCAGTACTGCTGCTATACCCCATGTCAGAGAATAGCTCCATCCGATGATTGTGATATCCGCGGCACCCTTTGTAAAGATTCCAAGGAAGATCTGACGGATTACAACAAAAGATGTGATGGAAGTGATCATCGGAATCGAACTTCTGCCAGAAGCTCTTAACGCACCTGAGAATACCTGATGGAAACACAGGAATGTATAGAACGGACACATTGTGCGTAATACCTTTGTACCATTTGAAATGACTTCCGCATCATTTGTAAAGATGGACATCAGCTGATCAGAGAACGTCATTGCTACAACACCAAGAGATACAACAATGGAAATAGACATGATCAAAGATGCACGCACACCCTTTCTGACTCTGCTGAAGTTTTTTGCACCCAGATTCTGGCCACAGAATGTCGTTATAGCAAGCATCAGGGAATTGACTGGTAAACCTAGGAAGTTATCAATTTTGTTGGCACAGGAGAAACCGGCAACGCCAGATGCACCAAAGGAATTGATATATGCCATGACAACAATATTGGAAACGGATACGATCATGCCCTGTACCCCTGCTGGAACACCAATCTGAATGATCTGAGAAAGAATCGGAAAATCCAGACCAAGCTGATTGAACGACAGCCTGTATTCAGCATCTGCTTTTAACAGCAGTCGAAGTACAAGAATCATGCTGATGGCTTCCGCTATAATGGTAGCTAATGCAGCTCCAGATACACCCATATTCATATATCGTACAAATACAATATCAAGAACGATATTCACAATCGATGTTGCAATCAGAAAGTACAGAGGATGACGCGAATCACCGACTGCCTGCAGAATTCCTGTACCTGCATTATAAAGAGTCAGGAATGCAGCACCGATAAAGTAAATGAAGAGATAACTTTCTGCATCCGCATAATAATCAGGCTGTGTGCCGATCCATCGCAGAATATACGGGCTGCCAAAACATCCAGCCAGTCCCAATACAACACCGATGATCACAGCAAACACAATAAAGGAATGGACTGCTTTGGAAAGGTCTTCTTTCCTGCCTGCTCCAAAGAATCTGGAAACGACTACTCCAGCACCAGTGGCAAGTCCCTGGAAAAAGCCGATCAGAAGATTGATGATTGGTGTACTTGCTCCAACTGCCGCCAGTGCTGTAGCACCGACATAATTACCTACAATGATTGAATCGATTGTATTATACATCAGCTGGAAGAAGTTCCCCAGCAACAATGGCACCGCAAATAATGCAATCTTTGCATAGATATTACCACTTGTCATCAGACCTCTGTTTTCCTTCATGACTTTCCCCCACCTTTTACACACTGCTAACAATTTTATACCTTTTGTCATTGTCACGTAAGTTTTTTTCATGTTCCGGAAAACATCAGAATTGCCTGGGAAATAAACATATGGCTTAACTATGTAAAAATAACTTCTCTCTTCCGACTGGGTGCCCATCCGTTACGCCTTTACTGCCAGACCATTTTCCCTGGCTACAGTACGCACTGTTTCTTCATCTGCTCCAGAATAACGGATAATCCTTTCCATCGACTCATGATTTTCAAGCATCCTGATAATGACCACTGTCGTCATTTCATCTTCGCCTTCTTTAAGGCCTTCTTCACGGCCCTTTTCATAGTTATTCTGTTTGAGATCTTCTAATGTATACTCATATCCAAGCATTCTTACCACCGCATCATACTCCTGATGAATGATTGTATACAGCACATATTCCTTTGGGAGTATCGATCCTTTCACAAGTATTGTATGACTCATAGTGCTAGATTGGGATATCCATCAGTCGATTCACTGTGTCAGATTGTTTACAGGTTTCTTAATGCCTTTCGGGTCATGACGCGTTAACAATTACGATTCGTTAATTGTTAATCCATTCTCCTTGGCAATCGTTCGGATGGTTTCTTCATCTGCATCTGAAATCGCAATGATCTGTGGAAGAGAATACTGCATTGTCAGCATCCTGATAAT